>DINC01000243.1:4489-4640 GCA_002425885.1 Spirochaetia bacterium UBA5550
AAGTTAATGGTTATTACATAATAAACAGGGAGTTTTTCGAAAGTTGTCAGACGTATCCTGTATCTTGAGTTATCGAGTTGTGAGAGAGGATCGTTTTTGATGGAACATATTTTTACAGGTGAATATATCTCCCATTCATTGTTGAAATTTC
>DINC01000127.1 GCA_002425885.1 Spirochaetia bacterium UBA5550
ATGTAATAAGTGTGGCTTTTGTCTCATCTAAAAGTTTTTTAAAATCAAAACCGCCTTCAGCCATAGGACCTCCGAATTTTGTTTAATTTATATTAGCAGTTTATATATACAACTTTAGACTTAAAAATTCAAGCACTAATGCATAAATTATAACCTTTTTTAATAAATTGTCTGTTAAATTTATTAATAACCTGAACTTCCCTATTTGTTAATTGACTCCCTGTAATCATCTGAATAAATTTTTAAAAATTTCCCTAAGAGACATAATAATGATTGTAAACCTTATAACATTCCGCAACAAACAGTTCATTCCCGGTGTTCAGAAGGAGGGGTATGAAACAGCAGAATTCTCCCCTCTTACTGAAACATCTCAGCTGCGTGCGAATTTAATAAAAAAAAGCGCAAACTACACCCTTTTTGAAATTAACGACAACGAAAAAACCGATCATAAAAAACTCTCAGAAACAATAAAGGTCCTCTATAGCGAAACTAAGCTCGACTGTCTCTGTGAAAAAATTACACCCTTTATTTCCGGGCTGCTCCTTGAAAACGGCATTGCAGACTGCCTTGAACATTTTAACACAGAGAGAATAATATCATACATAAACTTTCTGCAGACAAAACCGTCACAGAAAAACGGAACATTCCTCATACTTAATGATAATAAAGCACATACAAACATGCTGAACGGAATAATAAAAAGATTCGGCTACAACACAGAATTTGTCACTGACGGGGAATCACTTTTTTCAGGCTTAAGTGACAGCAGAATACTTATGATTATAATGAACTTAGGGACATCCGGGATCGATTTAAACGGCATAGTGCGTAAAGCTTACGGGAACAGCGATATAAAAAAATTCCCTGTAGTGGCATATAAAAGCCTTGAACAGGGGCTCTTTGTGCACGAGGTTCTGAACGGCCTTAACAGGCTTACCAAAGTAATCTATTCACCTCAGGAACTCTTCTGTATGCTTATTGATCTCCTCTTTAAAAAGGAGATAATGACTCTTTCTTCTGAGTTCAACAACTCTCTGAACCTCGATAAATTCAAAAGCTATGCGGCAGCACCGATTCCTCAGCTATACTACAGCATGCAGGGTGAAACCTTCTCCGGCGAATGCATATTCTCTACGACCCACATAGATACAATGATAAAAAGCGCGGATGAGATCACAACCTCGCTTGTGAAGATCGACGGGATCAGGTGGCTCAGGCTTGCGCAGGCTATCGGGGATCGTCCTACCTGCGGAGCGGGTGGCTGAAATCCACATCCCCCTTCATCAGTGAATCCACAGTCTGAATCGGTATCTTATATTTATACGGCTCCCTTGTATATTTATCATAGCAGGGCCTTTTCGCAGTATGGCAGGATAGACAAAGTTTCTCCCTGTATTTTAATGCAGTGATACCAAGTATCGGGTACATTCCCAATTTTACCGCTTTTCTGTAACCATTCTCTCTGCTTGCGTAATCAACATGTCCGCTTGCTGTATGATATTTCTCTCCGGGGCCGTGACAGGCTTCACAGCCCACACCCTCTTTAGACACAGAAGAATATTCCCCTCCCCCTGTTGTATGGCATTTAAGACACGCCTTATCTTCTGCCGGATTCTTAATTCCTGCTGATTCCGCGATCTCTTTTGCCTTCACCCCTTTCAGAGTGAGATAAGCTCTGGCGTGCGGTGACCCTGCCCAGATTTTATTCTGGTTGCCTATGGCATCCTCAGCATGGCACTCACCGCAGGCTTTTACACCAGTATAGCCATATCTTTTTGAATGAGTTTTTCCCGATATATGAACAACGGAAATTATAACTAATATAAATAATAATGACCCGATTATTAATTCTCTCAAAACAGCACCATCCATAAATTTTATATATTAAATTTGGATTAACCCCCTGCTTTTCATATCGCACATTCACAGAAAAATCTTAACATTTCTATACAACTATCGCGATAAATAACCGACATTAAGTTAAATATACCGTAAAAAACAGGCTTTTATTTGCCCGGTTTCAATCTGAATATGAAAAAAATTTTGGCCTTGACATTGATCTTTTATACATTCATTTTAAATTGTGGAGTTAACATCATGAATAATTCAAAAGAAGAAGAATACAAAATCGGTAAATTCTTCATCGAAAACGGGATAATTAATGAAGCTCAACTGAAAGAGGCTCTTGAGCTTCAAAAAGATAATAAAGAACGGCTCCTCGGTGAAATCCTTGTGACAATGGGTGTTCTTTCAAAAGAAGACCTTATTATGGCCCTGGAAATGTACATGATGATGACAGATTCTGACGACATCGGAATTGATGAATGGCTCGACCAGGATGAAATTGACATGGTACTGAAGAAGCTTGATACTCCAAAATCAAAAAGTTCTTGACAAAAGACAGCACTTATTCAAAATAAGTGCCCATGTTAGAGTATGAAGATAATATATGTTTCGGCTGCGGGCAGGAGAACGAAGTTGGTTTAAAACTGAAACTCCAGTTCGATGATGACACAAAGACCGCCTATGGCGAATTCGCTGCACATGAACTTCTGGAAGGTATTCCAAACATTATACATTCCGGAATAGTTGCCACCCTGCTTGATGAAACAATGATAACAGTTAACAAGTATCTGGAAATAATGGCAATCACCAGCGAATTAACAATCCGGTATCTGCAACCCGCTTTCATTAGTGAAAACCTTTATATAAGGGGCTGGTTTGTAAAGAAAAGCAAAAGGGTCATTGAAAACAGGGCCGAGATTGAAAATGAAATGGGTAAAATTGTTGCCAGGGCTAAAGGGAAATACATAGAGGTTGATGAACTTCCGCAACCTGAATGAGGCCTTCGTAAACTTTCCTCCGGAAAACAATTAATACATCATAAACGCCGAAGTGGTGAAACTGGTAGACGCACCGGACTCAAAATCCGGCGGGGGCAACCTCATGAGGGTTCGATTCCCTCCTTCGGCAGATAACAAACGAGGATGCATAAAAATTTATCCAATTTTATGCATGTATAAACAATAATAAAAAAAAGCAACTGGTTGTAACCAGTTGCTTTTTTTTATTA
>DINC01000195.1:0-4096 GCA_002425885.1 Spirochaetia bacterium UBA5550
CGGGGATAAATATTAAGAGTTGAAAAATGTATATGTAATTCGACGGAGTTTGTAATGCTGAAATATAAAAATTACCGCGTACTGTTTATTTTTATACCAATGGTATGCTTCTGTTTTTCCTGTGAAAATAAAAAGCTGAATTACAGAGAAGTTAATATATCAACTGCACCACATATCAGGACTGATTCTTTGAATGTGAAAGATTTTGCAATTGATATAAAGCCTGATCCATTAAGCAGGTATAGTCTGAGCATTGTAATCTACAGCTTTTCTCAGGGGAAGGAGACCATCAGTATGAAGGGTGAGGGTGAATTCGTAACTGAAGCAGGCGCTGCTGAAATAAAAGCTCTTGTGAAAATAATGGATGGAGAAAAATTTGTGAAAGCCGAGTTTGTTGAGGTTTCGGGGAGCTCGAAAGATGAGCTTGTCCGTAACCTCGCTAAATCGGTGTCAGCTTTAAAGGGGTATTGATTTATTTTTCAGTTTTATTCGGGCCCCTGGTTTTAAAAATGTCTTCAGGGATTATCCGGTTTTTTTCGTACTCAGCTTTAATTACATCTCCGGCAGAAGTGCGTAGGTCATTTGCTATTGTGCATCTCCCTTCGAGGAGTACGCCGTTCTGAATAATAAGTTCCGGCGTTCTGATATCTCCGAAAACCTTGGCTGTGGGCATAAGGAGCACTCTGCTTGTTGCATTGATATTTCCCATAATCAGGCCTTCAACGATTACCGAAACAGCATCAATTGTTGTTTTAACTTTTCCGTCTACTCCTATATAAAGCTGGTCAGCTTTGAGTGATTTCCCTTCAAAGCGGCCGTCAATTCTCAGTGAGCCATTAATATTAAATGAACCTGTGAAGTATGATTTTTCTCCGATAACATTAACCGATAAATCACCGGTGCCTTTTACAATCGCCATTGTATCTTCTCCTTAAGTAATGAAATCATAATCATTGAATTATTTTTACTGTCAACTTCAATTCAGAGCATTTTGTTTAATTCCGGTTTCGAAAAATCTTATAAACGGGTTTAATTACTATTTAATAAAAAAATTGACTCTTAAAGTGGTCCTTTTTGTATATTTTCGGTTTATTTTTACAAACGATATTAATAAAATAGTTGCGATTTTTTTCTTAAGGTTAATTTTTTTTAAGCTGTAAACTGCTAAGAAATAAAAAATAAATAAAAAAAGCTTACATTTCATTAATTCNNCACTTATATGAATTAAAATGGAACTTCAAGAGGACAGAAGCAATTTTTGAACAGATGGATGAAGCCCTGCGTGTATAGTTTAAACTGTGCATGCTGTTCACACTCTTAAAAACTAAGGAGGAGTAGATGGCTTATAACACACTTAAAGCCCTGAAACCCAGGGAGAATCTCACAGAAAAATATAAAAAAGACAGGGCTGCGCTGGAGAAGGAATTCCAGAAGCACCTTGATGAATGGAAACAGACAGCTGTCATGGTTGTAAACCTTGCGAAAAAGTATGGTGACAGGGAACAGCTTCATCATAAGCCTTACGGCCAGTGGGAGACTTTCTCCTGGAACCAGGTCTCGGAGATAATGTTCGCTGTTGCCGGGGCGCTTCTGAACTCAGGACTTAAGGAAGGTGACAGAACAGGAATTTTTTCACCTAACAGGGCTGAGTGGCATCTTTCCGACCTCGGCTCGCAGCTTATAAGATGCGTCCCTGTGCCGATCTATGCAACTAACACCGAGAAGGAGGTTGAGTATCTCGTAAATGACGCAGAGATCAAAGTTCTTTTTGTCGGGAGACAGATGCACTACGACAGGTCATATGCTCTTCTCGATAAATGTCCTTCACTGGAGAAGATTGTAGTATTCCACCGCGGTACGAAGATTCATAATGACAAACGTGTTGTTATGTGGGATGATTTCCTGGAAGAAGGGAGAAAGGCGGGACGCAAAGCTGAAATTGAAGATATAATGGGGAGAGCTCATTACGATGATATGTGCACAATAATTTACACTTCAGGGACAACTGGTGAACCGAAGGGAGCTGTTCATACTCACAAGTCCCTCATGCAGAATTCCTGGGGCGTGGGAAGGTATGTTGAAGGGTGCTTCACTGATAACGATTCCGACTTATGTATGCTGCCCCTTACTCATGTTCTTCAAAGATCCTGGGATTATGGAATTTTTTCCATGGGGATGCAGATCTGGTACTGTGAGGATCATAACCAGATACTTGAGTATCTGGTAGAAGCGAATCCTACTGTAATGAATGGTGCACCGAGAATTTTTGAAAAGATATATTCCACACTTTATACAAAGATTAAAGACGCACCTCCAATGAAGCAGAAAATTTTTCACTGGTCCGTTGGTGTAGGTAAGCAGCATGGTGATAAAGTTCTTGCTGGTAAACAGCCCGGGCCCTTGTTATCATTTAAAAGAAAAATTGCGGACAAACTTGTCCTCCATAAAATAAGAGATCTGTTCGGGAAGAACATGCATCATGTTAATTACGGCGGAGCTGCTCTTAATCCTGAGATAGAGAGGTTTTTCTTTAATTGCGGAATGCTTGTTGTTTCAGGTTACGGTCTCACAGAAACTTCACCTGTTATCTCAATGAACGGGCCGCACTGCTTTAAGTTCGGAAGCATCGGGCCAGCTAACCCTCTTGTTGATATAAGGATTGATCCGGAAACAGGTGAGATCCAGGCCAAGGGGCCCAATATTTTCAAGGAGTACTACAAGAAGCCGGACAAAACAAAAGAGGCATTCACAGAGGACGGATGGTTCAGGACAGGAGATATCGGGCGTTTTGATGAGGACGGATATCTTTATATCACTGACAGGCTAAAGGATCTTATCATCACTTCCGGCGGCAAGAATATTGCTCCCCAGATGATTGAGCTTATGATGGCGGAAGACCACTTTATCGAATATATCGCTGTTGTTGGTGACGCCAGAAAGTATATCACCGCGCTGGTCGTTCCATCTTTTGAAAACCTTGAGGATTGGGCGAAGAAGAATGGAGTTACTTTCAGCAGCAGGGAGGATCTTATAAAAGATCCGAAGGTCATTGCTTATTATCAGCAGATTATTGATAAGAGGCAGAAGGATCTTGGCCAGGTTGAGAGGATCAAGAGGTTTACGCTTCTTGCGAAGGAGTTCTCCCAGGAGACAGGTGAGATTACTCCCACAATGAAGGTTAAGAGAAAGGTTGTTCAGGAGAAGTACAAAGAATTAATTGATGCGATGTATGTAGAGTAACATCAATTTAGTTCATTCTAATCCCCGCGTTTGCGGGGATTAGCTTTCATTATGTGATAGATAATATTTTATATAGAAGAATTAAAAGCAAGTATTAAAGATGCGATCCATTGTCATTTTGAAGATGGGGAGGAAACCCGTATAATCAAGCTGCATTTTGTACGGGAGGAGGCTATTGCTCTTTGAAAAACTGAAGCCTTCTGTGATTTAACGCAGTTTCCTAAAGAAAAAAAGAAAAGAAAATTATTTTATGGCTGAATCAGTTTGAAGTTTGAATGTTTTTGCATGAGTTTAAAATGTCTGTCCAGACTCATCAGTTCTAAATCGTTATCAACTACATTCTGAAGAATAATCAGATCGGGTATGCCGACATTATTAATCCCATGTCTGAGATTCGCTGACTGGTATTCAATAATTCCCTTCCAGTCGATTGCAAGCGGGATTTTTCTTATATAGCCGAGCATGTCGATGAGTTCCTTCTGCTTTTTCATTCTGAGAAAAGGGATAAGTTCTGATAATATAAGATCATTGGTGCAGACAAGGTTGGTGTCTAATATTTCATCAATGAACAAGTTGTCGGTTTTATCCGAACCCCGGAAGTATTCGATCCAGACTGATGAATCTATAAGTATGTTCCTCATCTCTTTCTGAGCCTGTCCATGTCTATGTCAAGATCAACAGTTCCGCGGAATTTTTTTATCCCTTTTATTTTTTCTCTTTGAATGAGATTCAGCAACCCTTCTTTGATCACTTCTGTTTTTGTGCTGATATTCGTAACCTTCATGGCTTCGTTAATCAGTTCTTCCGGTATGTCGATTGTTGTTCTCATGTTTACACCTTATGCATATAATATAGC
>DINC01000195.1:4101-9484 GCA_002425885.1 Spirochaetia bacterium UBA5550
GGATTTCCCTGTTGTTATATATCCTTACGAAAATAACCGGATAGTAAATAAGTCTGTTGTAAAAGTTTTAACATAATTAGAGGACGTCCCAGTCAACCTCTCCTTGCAATTATCCCCATCATATTATAAACAAGCTGTGCTGCTGCATAATCCGATACAACCGAATCGCTTACAGGAGCCAGCTCCACAACATCAAATCCCCGTATCCGTTTAGAAGCCGGAATTGAATCTATAAATCTGAAAAAATCGTACCAGAAAAGCCCTCCCGGAACCGGTGTACCTGTGTGCGGAAAAACGGAAGGATCAAATCCATCCACATCAATTGATATATATATATCATCAGGAAAATCTGCCGGGAACTGAATGCTGAATATATTCTCTCTGTAAATCTGCGGAGCATCATAAAAAATTATATCGCTATGTGTTCTCCGGTAGTTTCTCTCCTCTATGGAAAACCCCCGTGTCCCGATCTGTATAACGGGTATCCCCTGTTCATGGACTCTCCGCATAACACAACCGTGTGCGAACCTGTTTCCCTCCATCATGTCCCTTAGATCGGCATGCGCGTCAAAATGGACAACTCCAACCTGACCGAAATGCTTATTGTGAGCAAATATTGGAGCGCAGGAGACTGTATGTTCCCCCCCCAGTGTTACCGGTATTTTACCTTTTGCAAGGATCTCCGTTACTCTTTGCTCAATATCTGCAAGGACATCCGTGTCTTTTCCGGAGCAGTCAACTGCCGCTTGAGTAAAAATCCCCTCCTCAAGCGGGACAGATATTCCGTCAAAAGCCTCAAGCTGTTGAGATGCTTCAATGATCGCCTCCGGCCCTCGGGCTGTACCTGTTCCGTAGGAGACAGTCTTTTCATAAGGCACAGGGAGTATATGAAAGAGCGACTCGCTCCCCATCTTTCCACCTTCACTTTCAAGAAAGAAAAGTCTTTCCGTCATGAGAGCCTCCCTTTGAAATCATCATATCCGAAACTTTTTCTGTGAAGAATCTCTCCGGCTGATGAATCATAGTAGTATATATCCGGAAGTTTAATGCCATTGAATGTGTTTGTTTTTACCATGGAATAGATTGCCATGTCTGTAAATACCAGCCTGTCTCCGATATTCAGAGGCTCCCGGAATGAATAATCGCCGATCACATCACCTGCAAGGCATGAAAGTCCCGCGAGCCTGTATGTGTGGTTGAACTCACCCGGCTGGCCTGAATTAATTACATGCGGCCTGTAGGGCATCTCAATGACATCAGGCATGTGAGCTGCTGCCGAGGTATCGAGAATTGCAATTTTCATTTCGTTGTCTATGATGTCCAGAACCTGCGATAAAAGGAATCCGGTGTTAAGAGCAACAGCCTCGCCGGGTTCCAGATAAACCTGGGCTTTATATTTATTTTTGAAATCGGTTATAGTTTTACATAGAAGATCAATGTCGTAGTCTGCGCGTGTTATGTGGTGCCCTCCGCCGAAATTCACCCATTTGCACTCATGGAAGAATTTCCCGAAAGATTTTTCCGCAGCCTCAACTGTCCGTGCAAGGGCGTCCGAGTTCTGCTGGCAGAGAGTATGAAAATGCAGGCCGGAGATATATTCAGGGAGCAGGTCCGGAAAGTTTTTCCGCGTAATCCCGAGCCTTGAATTTGGCGCACAGGGATCATACATTTCAACTTCAGTTTCACGATGTTCCGGATTTATGCGGAGTCCGAATTCAACTTTGCCGGCGTAATTTTTTATCAGCGGGAGAAATCTTTCGTACTGGGAAATTGAGTTAAAAACAATGTGATCAGATAATTCAGCAAGTTCAATAAAATCAGCTTCACTGTATGCTGCGGCAAAGGAGTGTACTTCTTTGCCGAAATCCTCCCTCCCCAGCCTTGCCTCATGCGGCGAGCTTGCGCAAATTCCATGAAGGTATTCACGCACAAGGGGGAAAGAGGAGAACATCGCGTATCCCTTAAGCGCCAGAAGTATCTTCGCCCCAGTACGTTTCTGTACCGAGTCCAGTATTTCCAGGTTTTTCCGCAATAAAACACGGTCAACAACAAATGACGGAGTAGGGAAGAGTTCCGGGTTTATCACCTGAAAATTTCCTTCCACGGGAGGCCATGTTTATTCAGCGCGTCCATAAAGGGGTCAGGGTCCATCTGCTCCATGTTGAAAACTCCTTCACCTTTCCAGAGTCCTTTAATTATCATCATTCCGCCGATCATCGCAGGCACACCGGTAGTGTAGGAGATCGCCTGGGACTTCACCTCGCGGTAGCACTCCTCATGATCGCAGATGTTATAAACATAGTATTCGCGCGGTTTCCCGTCTTTTATCCCTTTTACGTTGCAGCCGATGCATGTCTTCCCTTTTGTACGGGGACCCAGTGACGCAGGGTCAGGGAGGAGCGCTTTAAGGAACTGCAGCGGAATAATATCAACTCCGTTAAAATGAACCGGCTCTATTGATGTCATGCCAACATTCTGTAAAACCTCAAGGTGCTTCAGGTAGTTGTCAGAGAAGCTCATCCAGAACTGCGCTCTTTTTATAGTTGGTATATGCTTAACGAGAGACTCAAGTTCCTCATGATAGAGTCTGTACATTGTATATGTTCCGACATTTTCCGGACATTCAAACTGCATCTTAACGGACATTGCCGGAGTTTCAACAAAGTCACCGTTCTCCCAGTGTCTGCAAGGCGCTGTTACTTCACGGATGTTTATCTCCGGGTTGAAGTTTGTGGCAAAGGCATAACCGTGGTTCCCGCCATTGACGTCAATGATATCCAGTTCATGTATCTCATCAAAATGATGTTTTAGAGCGTAAGCGGTATATACATTGGTTACACCCGGATCAAATCCTGATCCCAGCAGTGCAAAGAGTCCCGCTTTTTTAAATCTCTCCTGGTACTCCCACTGCCAGCGGTAGCAGAATTTCGCCTCGTCTCTCGGCTCGTAATTCGCTGTATCTACATAGTGGACACCGGTTTCAAGACACGCATCCATTATGTGGAGATCCTGATAAGGGAGTGCCACATTTATAACTACATCCGGTTTTACATCATTAATCAGTTTAACAAGCTCCGGTACATTATCAGCATCAACCTGCTCGCATCTGATTGGCCTCTTTATCTGAGACGCAATATTTTTTACTTTGTCCAGTGTCCTGCTGGCAAGAGTTATCTCTTCAAAAACTTCAGGCACCTGGGCGCACTTGTGTGTAACAACCTGTCCCACTCCACCTGCTCCGATTATAAGAACTTTTCCCATATAAGTTACCTCCTATTTTTCAAAATAAGTATATCCTCTGAGCCCGTTGTCATATGCATTCATAATATGACGCCGCTCATCCGCTGTTATGTTGCCGTCACGAATTGCCTGTTCAGCAGTCTCTCTGAAATTGAGGAGCATCTGCTTCGGGTTAAACTCGACATAAGAGAGAACATCGGCAACAGTATCCCCCTCTATTTCCCGTACAAAATCATAACCTCCGGTGGGGTAGATCCTTACACTGACTACATTGGTATCTCCGAAAAGATTGTGCAGATCCCCCAGTGTCTCCTGGTAAGCACCCACAAGAAAGATTCCAAGATAGTAATCCTCATTCTCCGATGGCTCATGAAGCTGAAGTACGTGCTTGACATCATGCAGGTCGATAAAACTGTCGATCTTACCATCACAGTCGCATGTGATATCAGCGATTACCGCATAACGTTCAGGCATCTCCTTCAGTCTGTGAAGCGGCATAATGGGGAAGAGCTGATTTATTGCCCAGTGGTCAGGAACAGACTGGAATACGGAAAAGTTGCAGTAATATATATCCGCTATGGCAGATTCGATGTCACTCAGGTCCGGAGGGAACTGCTTCATCTTCTTCTTTTCTTTCGCTATTATGCTTATAATATTCCAGAAAACTGTTTCCGCAAAAGATCTTTCACGCAGTGAGATCTTTCCATGCTTGAAGTGCTCGCGGATCTCATCTCTGTAGTAGAGAGCATCGTTGTAGCACTCCTGAATGTTTTTCAGGGTCATTGTCTTTAATATATAATACAGGCTTTTAATCAAATCGTGTGACTGTTCGGGTGGTGTTTCAGGAATCTGTGTAATCTCGAACCTGGCAACATCCAGTACATTGCATATAAGGATTGAGTAATAGGCAACAGTAACTCTTCCGGACTCTGTTACAATTGTCGGATGCGGAATATTCTCCTCATTCATGACCGATTGTACAATTTCAATTATATCAACACAGTATTCATCTATGGAGTAGTTTCTGCTGTTTGAGAAGTTGGTGTTTGAACCGTCATAATCAACTGCAAGTCCGCCGCCAAGATCAAGGTGCCCCATGGGAGCCCCCTCTTTCACAAGCCCCGCGTAAATCCTTGCTGCTTCAACAACCGCTGAACGTATATCGCGGATATTCGGTATCTGCGAGCCCAGGTGATAGTGCAGAAGCTTAAGAGAATCCAGCATATTTCTGCTTTTCAGAAGATCCAGCGCCTCCATAAGCTGAGCTGTATTCAGTCCGAATATGCTCCTGTCGCCTCCTGACTCTGTCCAGTGTCCACCCGCTTTTGATGACAGTTTTATCCTCATGCCGATGTTGGGTCTTATCTTTAACGCTTCAGATCTCTGGAGTATAAGCTCAAGCTCACCGGGAATTTCAACGACAAAGAAACATTTGAATCCCATCTTTACGGCATAGAGCCCCAGGTCAATAAACTCCTCATCCTTGTACCCGTTGCATATTAAACAGGCTTCCTTGTCATTAAGTATTGAAAGTGCAGCTATGAGTTCAGCCTTGCTCCCCACTTCGAGGCCGTGGTGATACCTCTGGCCGAATTTTGCCACCTCTTCTATAACCTGCTGCTGCTGGTTAACCTTGATGGGGTACACGCCCCTGTACTCGCCCTGGTAATTAAGTTCCCTGATTGCTTTCCTGAAAGATTCGTTTATATGAGTGATCTGTGAATCAAGAAGGTTCTCGATCCGCAGAAGCACCGGCATATCAAGTCCCCTCTGTCTGATCCCTGATATGATTTCCATGAGGCTCACATTTACGTCAGACTTGCATCCGAAAGGGCTTATTGTAACTTCACCTTCGGCGGATATGTTAAAGTAGCCCGCACTCCAGTTTTTTATGCCGTAGAGTTCTTCAGATTTTTCAGTTGTCCAGCGGCCCAGTAATTCTTTTTTGATCATTACACTACCTGCGAATTGATAAATTTAGTAATCAGTAAAAGACAGAATAAGTAATACCGCAAATAGCGCTGCCCGTAGGAAACGCGTCTATATGTTTATGATAATAAATTTTTACGCCATTTTACGGAAATAACCGGAAGTAGACGCATTTTTTTGATTATGCAGTTTTTTACAATTAAAAAATTTACTA
>DINC01000196.1:0-152 GCA_002425885.1 Spirochaetia bacterium UBA5550
ATTTTGGACAGCCCCGGAGTCTCAAAATATTAAATTTTCAATATTACTCTTGTCTGTTTTACTGCGTCAATCATGTTTATTAAAGCAGGTTCAACTTCCTCCCATCTCCTTGTTTTAAGTCCGCAGTCAGGATTAATCCATATCTGTCCTAC
>DINC01000196.1:187-3245 GCA_002425885.1 Spirochaetia bacterium UBA5550
ATCGAGAATATTTTTTATCTGTTTTTTCAGTTCTTCAACCGGAGGGATCCGAGGAGAATGAATATCATAAATACCCGGGCCGATTTCATTTCTGTAGCCTTTTTCGCTGAATATCTTTAACAGATCGTTGCCGCTTCGCGCGGTTTCAATTGTAATGACATCGGCATCCATTGCTTCAATTGTATTAATGATATCATTGAATTCGCTGTAGCACATGTGTGTATGAATCTGTGTCTCCATGGCAGCCGTATGTACTGCCAGCCTGAAGTTTTCAACAGCCCATTTCTCATAAGCCGGAATATTCTCCCTTCGCAGCGGGTAGCCCTCTTTGAAAGCTGCTTCATCAACCTGTATGATTTTTATACCGGCAGACTGAAGGTCAGCGATTTCGTCACTTAGCGCAACAGCAATCTGTGCAGAAACTTCAGAACGTGCTATATCATCACGGACAAACGACCAGTTGAGTATTGTTACAGGACCGGTAAGCATACCCTTCATAATTTTTGCAGTCCTGCTCTGCGCGTATTTAATCCAGTGGACTGTCATAGGTTCAGGCCTTTCAATATCACCGTAAATTACCGGAGGCTTTACGCATCTGCTGCCGTAACTCTGAACCCAGCCGTTAGATGTGAAAATAAATCCCCGAAGCATCTCTCCGAAATATTCCACCATATCGTTTCTTTCCGGCTCTCCGTGGACAAGTATATCCAGGCCGACCTCCTCCTGGAAAGAGACACAATGATCAATGTATTTTTTTATCCCCTCTTCGTAATCTTTAAGAGATATCTGCCATGCTTTGTACTCCTGCCTGAGCTTACGCAGTTCAGGTGTCTGGGGAAAACTTCCGATTGTTGTTGTGGGGAGAGGGGGGAGTTGCAGAACCTCTCTCTGAGTTTTAATTCTCAGTTTGAATTCACCCTCGCGCATTCTCCCTTTCATCTGATTTACGCGAATCTGAATTTCTTTATCATGAATGATTGTTGAACTTTTTCGTTCGAAGCTGTAGATATTGTTCATGTCTACATTCTTCTGCTCTTCTGCTGAAAGCGGGTCACCTCTGAAAACTTTTGATATTAAAGCAACTTCACTGCATTTTTCACAGGCGAAACTGAGCCAGTTTTTAATCTGTGATGCAGGTTCTTTTTTTACTGCATAAGGTACATGGAGAAGAGAGCATGATGTAGAAACAATTATATCATCAACAGGAATATTGTCTTTAATCCTGTTCAGGCGTTCAACGCTCTCCTTAAAATTGTTTATCCAGATGTTTCTACCATCAACAATTCCCGCTATAAGTTTCTGCCCTCTAAATTTATCAAGAGCTTCGAAATTTTCCGGGCCGTGAACAAAATCAAGGCCGATTCCCCATACGGGAGTATCCGCAAGAACAGCAGCTGCTTCACATGAATGTTCAAAGTATGTTGTTACAATGATTTTAACATTTTTCCGCACAACAGGGAGTGTCCGGTATGCTGATTCAAGGAGCAGAAGGATCTTTTCATCAGGATCTTTTACAAGTATCGGTTCATCTATCTGAAGATAAACCTCCCCGTCAAGTATTGATAACTCCATGATAAGATGCCTGTAAACGGATATTATCTGCTGATAATACTCGAAACTGTCACCACCATCCGGACATTTCGAAAGTCCCATGAATGTCAGGGGGCCGATAATGTTTATCTTAGGTGTTATACCGAGGCCGGTTGCGCTTTTATATTCTGAAATAATTTTTGAAGCATTCAGGGTGAATTTCATACTTCTGCATAATTCAGGTACAATATAATGATAGTTTGTGTTAAACCATTTTGTCATCTCCATAGCAGGAGCTTTATCTGTACCTCTTGCCATGGCAAAATATCTTTCAGTTTCATCCTGGATATTTCTGAATCTTTCAGGTATTGCGTTAAGCATGACAATCGTATCGAGCATGTTGTCATATAGAGAGAAATCGTTGCAGCTTATGAGGTCAATACCTGCTTCTTTCTGCAGGAGCCAGTGCTTTCTCTTTAACTCTGAGGCTGTGAGGTTGAGTTCTGCCGGTGAAATTTTACCGTTCCAGCAGCTTTCGAGAGCTTTTTTCAGCTCACGGTTCTCCCCGATCCTGGGGAAACCTGTAATTAATGTTTTCGTTTTCATCATTTCTCCTTTTTGTTTACGCGACAAAAATTTATTATAACTGTCATGGCATTCGGACTTAGAGCCTGCCGTTAAAGGCTTCTCAATACCGTAGCGCGACTGTGCCCGATTCTCACGGGGCTTCCCCATCTGCGACAGTTAAGGTGAATATTTAAAAACTGTTTCCTGTTGTTATACCTCCTTTATTGTGATGTCAGGTCATTTAAAAATTATTAAGCTGCTTTGCAATAAAAAAAACAGCGCATGAGAGTCCGGGCTGTGGTTTTTACAGTGCGGGAGAAATGTTAAAAACGGGCTTTTTATAGTGGTAGAAGCAGAAAATAAATCTATCCGGCATCAAATCCGGCAGGAATAGAAGCTGTATATAAGCCGGATAGGAGCAGGGACGGAGTTATAACGGAGGGATCTGCTTTCTGAGTAGAAGCTGAGTAGAAGCTGAATAGGAGCTGAATGCTCCCTGACTTAGTTCTGTTGCTGCATCAGATTTTTCAATACCTCTATCCGCAAGATGTTTTTTCATATATTCAGATATAAAAAGGTTATGCCCTGTCATGGGGAGTCTGCGGGTCCTTTTCTTGTAACGATATTTCTCCTCTGTAGAAAGGAGTTTCCATCCATTCATGGCATCTCTGAAAAGTGTACGGTTAGCCCTCTGTTTCTCAGTATCAGGGTTATGGGGGGTTACATATACCCTTGCATACATTTTTTTAAATCTTTCATAAAAAACAATATTGCCGATACTGCCGCTGAATGATTCAAACGCCGGATTAAGAGTTACTTTTGCCATAAAGATCCCCCTTTAGTGAAAATCTGCTGTCGTGATATATGCGATATAAAGGAGTGTTTTGTAAAGAAAATTTTTTGGATGACAGAGTATCAGGAACTATTAATTATATTATAGCTGTTAACGATTGAATTAGTT
>DINC01000323.1:0-13096 GCA_002425885.1 Spirochaetia bacterium UBA5550
TAATAAAATATGTTTCCATAACCGGTTTATATGGGCACTATAAATACAGGTAGAGAGGGGCTGATACATGGATAAGAGTCAAATAACCGCACGGCAGAATCTTGAGATTAAGGGGAGTATGATATTTTTCATCGGGTTTGTTGTAATAGCGTTTCTTGCTTCTCTGTTTCAGTTCCTGGCAGGACAGACAGCGGCAACAATGGCTCCTGCCGCACTGCTGAATTCAGTTATTATTTTAATAGCGTTTATTATATACAGACGGAAAAAAAGTGGTAATAAAACAGAGGTTCTCTGCTGGATTGCCGCGCTTCTGGGGCTCGCTTTCAACTCAATGGCAAGATACATGTACGCTGTCAAGTTTGACTGGCAGTACGCGGTAGAAGGGTTTCACCTGTCAGCTATTACAATTTCTTTTCTTGTGCTCCTTCAGTTTTTTTACAACCGGAGACTCTATATTGTTATGGCAACGCTGCTATTCGGCGCATGGATATTATTTCTTGTTCTTGCAGGTCAGAACGGTGTTGAGTTCTATCAGTATACTTTAAAAGACGGGAAGGTCTTTCATGGCGTTATGATTCTCCGCGAAATCTATTATGTTCTTATTATGATGCTTGTTGCTGTTGTTGTATACTTCAATATTCCGAGTATTGAGGAGTTCGACAGACGAACAACCAGCCAGCAGAAGATTATCCTTGAACAGTCAAAGGCCCAGGCTGAGCTTGCTGAAGAGATAAATGACAACGTGGGTGAGCTTTTCCAGAGGCTCGAACATCAGAAGGCGATTCTTGAGGAGTTCAGCGATAAAATGCAGGATCAGGCTTCAACTTTTGAGGAGATATCCGCAACTCTTGAAGAACTACAGGGTTCAGCTGAAAGTATAGCTACAAGCGCTTCGACACAGATCAATGAAAACGGTAAAATGGATACCATACTCCGCAACCTTAGTGATCTTAAAAAAACTACCCGGCTCAGTCTTAATGAAACCAGTTCCGAGATCGGCGTAACAGTGGAAAATTCAAAAGCGGGCAAGGAGATGCTGGATAAAGTCGAAAAATCCGTTGATGAACTAAATACACAGAATGCGAGCATTACAGAGACAGTGAACCTGATTACAGATATTGCTGACAGGATTAACCTCCTTGCTCTTAACGCCAGTATTGAAGCGGCCCGGGCAGGAGATCACGGAAGGGGATTTGCTGTTGTTGCTGATGAAATCGGCAAGCTTGCTGTGCAGACAGCAGACAGCGTTAAACTTATTGTATCAATTACTGAACGCAGCAGTAAAACCATGACCGATACCAGGAGTGTAATAAATTCAACTATCCCGCTTATTCTCGGAATGATTGTTAATATGGAGAAGAGTTCCGGAAGCCTCAGGGAGCTTCAGAAAAGTATTGACATGGAGGAACAGGAGATCTCTGTAATGCTTTCTCAGATGGATAAAAGTATGACTCTGTCGAAGAATATAGACACAGGGACAGATGAACAGAAAAGGGCCATTGAAAACACTAATATCGCTCTTGAAAATGTAAATGAGGCAATTGGCGGTATGGTAAACGGAATTGATGAGATTGTAAACTCCTCCAGAAAAATTATTGAAAATGCAGCAATGCTTAAGGAGAAGGCGGGGAGTTCAGTTTCCGGTAAAATAGAGTTGACTTGACAGGATCTTTCAGAACAATATCTTTCCGGAATCTATGAGTGATAAAAAGATAATATTCTGTCTCATCGCTGCCTGTTTTATTTTGTTTTATATTCCGCTTTACAGCGCGGCTGATTCTGAAGGTGAGGGGAGCAGTAATTATTTCAACATAAGAAGATATTATCTGAAGTGGGATCAGGGATTTGAAGGGAGCAAAGGGTATTTTAAAAAAATCCTTTATTCCTATCTCGTTGAAATGATTGGCCGGGAGATAATAACAGATTACGATTATATCCCTGAATCTTACGACAGAGGTACTCAGGAGTCCAGGTTCAGATCCGGGGAGTGGCTTGTCGTAAGCGGTGCGGTTACCGGCGGGAATATTAAGGAGATTGAAGCTTTCAGAAATAAATACGGAAGAAACAGTCAGCCCGGTAAAGGGCTTTTTTCAATTTCAGGGAAAATAAAAAGATTCAGGCTTTCAGATTTTTCTGAAAAGAGAAGAGTTTATCTCTACCTGGATGATATGAAGATAAAGAATGCTGAAGTTAAAGCAGAATAGTGCGTCAATTTAAATGGTTAGTTTATTTTTAAAAGGAGTAAAGTATGTGCGGCATTGTAGGGTATGTTGGAAGTAAAAGTGCACCCGAAGTAATTATTAATTCTTTGAAGAGACTCGAATATCGCGGTTACGATTCTGCGGGAATAACTGTAAACTGCTGCGGTGAGCTTTTTACACAGAAAAAAGCAGGTAAAATTTCGGCACTTGAATCTATCCTTGATCATGAAAAAATTCAGGAATGTCATATTGGTATAGGTCACACCAGGTGGGCAACTCATGGCGAGCCTAATGATATAAACGCGCACCCGCATTCAGACTGCGGTAATAATCTTGTCCTCATCCATAATGGTATTATTGAGAATTATAAAGATATAAAAGAGGTACTGCTGAAACGGGGCCACGTTTTTAAAAGTGAAACTGATACGGAAGTACTTGTTCACCTTATTGAATATTACTGTAATGAACTCCCTCTTCTTGATGCTGTAATACATGCGCTTAAGAGTGTTGAGGGTACTTACGCCATAGTTGTAATGTCAAAAGATAATCCTGAGCTTCTCATAGCAGCAAGAAAGGGGAGCCCTCTGATTCTCGGCATAGGTGAAAATGAAATGCTTGTGGGTTCTGATGTAAGCGCTGTCATTGAGCACACAAAGGATGTAATTTATCTTGAAGAGGGTGAAGTTGTTGTAGTAAAAAAGGACAGCTACAGAATCTATGACCTCAACAAGAATAATGTAGATAAGAGAATTCAGTCTATTGACTGGGATATCGAAACAATCGGGCGTCATGGCTTTGATCATTTCATGCTGAAAGAGATTTTTGAGCAGCCTGAAACCATCAACAACGCCTTCAGAGGGCGCCTGCTCCCTGATGATGCGAAGGTCAAACTTGACGGCCTCAGGCTGACAGACGACGAATGCTCGAAGATTGAGAGAATAATATTCATAGCATGCGGGACTTCTTGGCATGCAGGTCTTGTTGCCGAGTATCTCATTGAGGAGTATGCCCGTATTCCGGTTGAAGTTGAATACGCCAGCGAGTTCAGGTACAGAAAGCCTGTTCTCCGTAAAGGGGATCTTGTTATAACCATAAGCCAGTCAGGTGAAACGGCTGATACCCTTGCAGCTCTCCGCGAAGCAAAGTCAAAAGGTATTAAAGTTCTCGGGATAACAAATGTTGTGGGGAGCACAATTGCCCGCGAGTCAGATGGAGGGGTTTACATCTACGCAGGCCCGGAGATCGGTGTTGCGTCTACAAAGGCATTTACCTCTCAGATAACAGTAATACTCCTGTTTGCAATTTTTCTTGCAAGGAAAAGGGATATGTCCTATACTGAGGCAAAAGCAATACTTGATGATCTTGTGAGGCTCCCTGAGCTTGCGAGGAGTGTTCTCTCCACCTGCGAAAGTATCAGGTCTATTGCGGAACATTATTACCAGAGTAAAAATTTTCTTTATCTCGGGAGAGGTATAAACTTCCCGGTTGCTCTTGAAGGTGCTCTTAAACTTAAGGAAATTTCATACATTCATGCTGAAGGATACCCTGCAGCGGAGATGAAGCACGGCCCGATTGCTCTTATAGACGAGGAGATGCCCGTTGTTTTTATAGCAACAAAAGATGAGATTTATAACAAGGTTATAAGCAACATGCAGGAGGTCAGGGCGCGTAAAGGGAGAATTATCGCCATTGCCACAGAGAATGATGAATCTATATTAAAATATGCGGATCATGTGATTTATATACCGGATGTTCATAAGGCCCTTATACCGGTTCTGGCCGTTATCCCTCTGCAGCTTTTATCGTATTATGTAGCTGTACTCAGGGGGTGTGACGTGGATCAGCCGCGAAACCTTGCAAAAAGTGTAACAGTGGAATAAGCCCGATTGTATGTTTTTTGTATGTTCTGATATCTATTATTGACACTTACAGGTCACTAATATACATTCATTTTATTAACAGATTTTTTATTTTGAACAGTTGATGATGAGGTTAAAATGATTGTTATAGAAAGCGTAAATCATATAGGGATTACTGTATCCGACCTTGAAAACTCTATCAGATTTTATAAAGATCTTTTTGATTTTGATGTGATTGAGAATATCAGTAATTCCGGACAGGCTTTCCTTAAAATGGGAGACATACTCCTATCTTTAGTTGAGGTAAAGGGATACAAAAACAGCAAAGATTCAAAAAGCTGCGTATCTTTTTATGTTGATGAAGAGGATTTTCAGGATGCCATTGATGAGATAGGGGAGATGGAACTTGAAGTAGTAACCGGCCCTGAAAATATCAGAAAAGGTGAAAGAGTTGTTTTCGCAGATCCTGACGGAAACCTTATTGAACTATCTTATCCTAAAATTGACTGAAACTGATAAGTTATTATGTTCTGTTGTGTGGCTGCAGTAAAATGCAGCCTTTTTTATTATCACAAAACAGTTATTTAACCCGCAATCTGCTCCGTAATTTCCTCAACTATTCATAAAATCAAGCTTTATTATATTTATCATATATGTCGAAATATATAATTAATCAATAATAATCGGGATTGAAATGGAACTTAGAGAAATTTTCAGAAAGGTAAGAGTTATCCCTGTATCTGTTTTTGAAGACACTGCCTCCGCACTGAAGACAGCGGAACTTCTTGTTAAGCATAAAGTAGATGTTATAGAGATCACTTTGCGTACAGAGTGTGCCTTTGACTGTATAGCCGCCATAAAAAAAGAATTCCCTTCGCTGACCCCGGGGGCCGGAAGTGTTCTCAGCAGGGATGCTCTTAAGAGAACTGTAGATTCCGGTGCAATCTTTGCTGTTGCGCCATGCCTTGATGAAGATATTGCAGCATACGCGGCAGAGTTAAAGATCCCCTTTGTGCCCGGAGTCTCTACTCCCGGTGAATTAAACAGAGCGCTTAAATACTCCGGAATGATTAAGATCTTCCCTGCTCATGCTCTCGGTGGAACGGATTACCTTAATTCTATCACAGCCCCCTTCAGAATGCTGAAATTTGATCTTATCCCCACAGGGGGGATAGATAATAAAAATTACATGGAATACCTGGAGTGCGAAAAAGTTCTTGCCTGCGGGGTCACTTATCCCGTAGCTGAAAAACTGCTTAAACAGAAGGATTATGCTTCTATTGAGAAAAGGATTGTTGAATTATATGGAGAAATATAGAGGATGTCTGCGGATAAATTTGAATCTCTTTTAAAAATCGCAGTGGAAAAAAGGGCTCCTCTTTTTAGCGATTCACGTACCGACTGTTTCAGGCTTTTCAATGGCGATGGTGACGGTCTCGACGGGCTTACCATAGATTACTATGCCGGGCATATCCTCGTTCAGTATTTCAGTGACGGCGTTTTATCCGGGCTGGATAATATCATTAAAAACATCACTGTTGTGAGCGGAACTTTCCCCGCAGCGCAAAAATCTGTTCTGGTTAAGGATCGCAGGGTTATAGCCGGCCCGGCAGACAGAAACTCTCTATGGAAAAGCCGTATTGTAGAAGGGGATTATAGTGAGGAGATGGGAGTTGTTGTCTGTCAGAACAATACCCGGGCGAAGGTTGATCTCGTAAACGGCCAGAATACAGGGATTTTTCTTGATATGAGAGAGATCCGGGGTAAACTTGAGGAGTTTTATCCCCTAAGCGGTATTAAATCGATGATAAATCTTTTCAGTTACACCGGGCTTTTTTCCGCTCATGCATTGCAGAATGGTGTTTCCCATGCTGTAAATGTTGATCTTTCAAAAGGTGTTTTAAAGAGAGCCGGAATTAATTATAAACTTAACGGTCTTGCGGTTGATGACAGGGATTTTCTTTATGGAGATTCCATGGAGTGGATAAAGATATTCGCGAAGAAGGGAGAGGTTTTTAATTTCGGAGTTTTTGATCCTCCCACCTTTGCCAGAAACAAAAAGAGGAATTTTTCCGTAAGAAAAGATTATTACGACTCGCTGAAAAAACTGGAAAAGATAATTCCAGGCGGTTATCTCCTCACTTCAATAAATTCTTATTCAGTATCACTTGCTGAATACAGGGCCTGCCACCCGGAAAACTGGGAATTGTTAATGTTCAGCAATGAATCAGCCGATTTTATAAACAGGGGAAATCCATATCTGAAAGCGGGTTTATGGAAAATCTGAAGCTGAGATTTTATGCTGTATGAAAATATCTTGACATCGGCCTTCAGTTTTTAAGTAAATTATTACGGTAAAACCTTCAGATTTTGTGAATCCTCAGCCATAACCAGGGGAAATATAATGATATATCTTGCAGTATTACTGGTGTTGACTGGATTGCTGATTGTTCTGGTGGCCCTTTTCTCTGAATCAGGGAGAGGACATTCTGCTGAAACAGTTGTTTTTCCGGAGACATCCTTTTCAGGTTCTGAAATCAGAGGGGGGCTGAATCCGGAAGATATCGATATAATTATCCCTGAAAGGATAAAACATACTGCATCTCAATCTCCGTTAATCCGGCCTGATGAAGAAGATATTTTTATAAGTTTTGATAAAGATGGTGAAACCAGAGAGGATTATGATTTCATCCGCAATGAGAAACAGGAGGAGAAGCTGGATGAATGGGGCCTCACTGAACCTGATCAGGATGATATAATCCCTGACAGCGGGCCGCTGGATGAACCGGCAGATTCAGTATTCTCTGAGCTTGAAGAGGAATTGACGGAGGAGGATGAGCCGGATATTATTTCAGCAGCGGATTCAGGTGTATATGCTGTTCTCTTTGATGACAAATCGAATCTTATTGATTACGATTCAGGAATTACCAGCATTGAACCCTCAGTTCCGGCATTAAAAAGTATTAAAAGAATAGGAAGAGGAAAAGTTCAGGTTGACGATGACGGTGTCAGCTTTTATATGGATGATAAATTCTACAGGTTTGACTTCCATAAGCTATATGATGTGTGGAGCGGCCCCGGTTTTGTGGCGCTCCCTCTTAAAGGGGGGAGTTCGGTTAAGCTTTTTATGATTGATGGAGCGCCGGACTTTCCTGACAGAGTTGAAGTTAATTATCAGGAATATATAAAAGGGATTTAATGTACTACAGGTATAAAACAAGAAAATAAGACAGGACATATCTTAAGGTTATCTTTTATTTAATTATAGCCGGAGTTGTTTCCTATACTCTTTACCACTATAAAAATCATCTTATGTTCTGGAGAATCTCCCACAACAGG
This sequence comes from Spirochaetia bacterium UBA5550, assembly GCA_002425885.1. Classification (GTDB taxonomy): domain Bacteria; phylum Spirochaetota; class UBA4802; order UBA4802; family UBA5550; genus UBA5550. Next base: position 7,400 of record DINC01000323.1, read on the forward strand.
ATTGTTTCGGAAATTCATTCTGTATCAGGGATAACAGATCCGCAGAAACGCTTTGAAAAACTGAAAAAACTCAAATCCAGCCTTGAATCATACAGGGATGAGAATGAAATGGAGCCTGAATCCTATCTTTTTCTCTCCAGGATATATTACGGCCTCGGTATGTCAGGCATGGATAATGATTTTACAGATATATATCTCAAAGAATCCGGTGTAAAATTATCACCGGAATCCCTGAAATATCTCACTGAATCTATAAAGAACTCCCGGAAAGCGATAGCGCTGCTTGACGGTAAAGAGATAGCAGTCGATGATATTTTTATATTGGCTGAAGCCTGTTATTTTACCGGTTATTATGACGGCAACGGTATTTATGATATGCTTAAAGCTTATGCCGGTGGAGGAGATGGGGTATCATCTGCTAATGCAAGATTTTTTTCGATAATATGCATTAATTCAGGAAGGGTTGAGGATGGGCTTGCATTTCTTCAGTCAAAGGGTGATGTTGAAAACAGTGTAAAGGGTAAACTGCTCTGGGCCAGGGCTCTCAGGGAGGCCATGAAAAATACTGAAGCTATTATCGCTTTTCAGAAAATATTAAAAACAGCTGAAGATTCAGTAAGTCAGAAAATCGCTTATTTAAATCTCGGGAGGATTTATCATGACCAGCATTTATACAAAGAGTCTGTGGAGCAGTACACCGCTGCACTGGCGCTTGAAGATGATATTAATTGCAGGTTGTGGCTCGGTAAAAATTATATAGCGCTGGGTGAAAAAGATAAGGCAAAATCTGTGTTGAATGACGTGCTCAACGCGGACAGCTCTAATGAAGAAGCAAAAAAACTTCTTGGCATGATTCAGTGAGCCGGGAAAAATATTTTTTTAACAAACATGACTCATACTCTGTTTTGTATGATAAACGCTTGACAAAATCGGGGCTTTAACAAAATTCTTTTATAAAGAATTATGTCATATCTATTTTTTGATGATTGATTATTGCCTCTGTAATACCGCAGCTGAAACTGTTCGGCTTCCGGAATGACAAATTGAAATAATATCAGGGAGATTATAAACTATGTTCGACTCATTGTACAGTATGTTTTCAAACGATATGGGTATAGACCTTGGAACGGCGAATACTCTTGTGCATGTTAAAGGGCAGGGAATTGTCCTCAGTGAACCATCAGTTGTGGCGGTTCAGACAAGCACCGGTAAAGTTCTTGCTGTTGGACATGAGGCGAAAAGGATGCTCGGGAGGACTCCCGGTGACATAGTGGCCATAAGGCCGATGAAAGATGGAGTTATTGCGGATTTTGAAACTGTTGAAAAGATGATAAGGTATTTTATTACCAAGGTTCATAAAAGGAAGACTTTAGTCAGGCCGAGAGTTGTTATAGGGGTTCCTTCAGGAATTACAGAGGTTGAAAAGAGAGCTGTGCGTGAGTCTGCTGAGCAGGCCGGTGCCCGTGAAATATTTCTTATAGAAGAAGCGCTCGCAGCAGCAATAGGAGCCAATATTCCTATCCACGAACCAGCGGGACACATGATTGTTGATATCGGAGGGGGTACTACGGAGATAGCGGTTATATCTCTCGGAGGTATGGTAATTGCCGATTCACTGAGAATCGCCGGAGACGAATTCGATGATGCTATTATAAAATACATGAAAACACAGTACAACCTTATAATTGGTGAAAGGATGTCTGAAGAGGTTAAGTTCCGTCTTGGAAACGTTTTCCCTGAAAAGAAAGTTGAGACAATGGAGCTTAAAGGCCGTGATGCGATTTCCGGTCTCCCCAGAACTCTTGAAATAGATTCAGTTGAAATCAGAAAATCACTGAAGGAGCCTGTTGAACAGATACTTGAAGGTGTAAAACACGCACTGGAAAAAACTCCGCCTGAACTTGCTGCTGATATAGTAGAGCGTGGTATAGTAATGACCGGCGGCGGTTCACTCCTTAAGGGTCTTGATAAATACATAAGCAAGGAGACCGGTGTACCTGTAATTCTTGCTGAGAATCCGCTGACATGCGTTGTTCTTGGTGCGGGTAAATTTCTTGAAGAGATAAAAAATCTATATAGGGCAAATCTGAAGTAAAAACGTGGAATTACTGATACGACACAAATCGATAGTAACATTTATATCGTGTACCCTTTTTTGCATAATATCGCTCTCCGTTCAGGGGAGCGGTTTTACTTTAACCTTCGAGGGGATAATCAGCGGAATTTTCTCCCCTTTCCAGAAAGGTTATAATGCTGTGCAGGGCGGGACAAGCAGATTCTGGGTCGGCTTTTCTGAGTTTGACAGGGTAAAAGCTGACCTTGCGCTCACAAGGCAGAAGCTTGAGACTTACGAAGCCCTCGATGAAGAGTTAAACGAAATAAGAAATGAGAATCTTAGGCTCCGCAATCTCCTCGAAATGAAAGAGAGGGTCAGGTACGATTCCATTCCCGGATTTGTTATTTCAAAAGATCCTGATAACTGGTTCCGGACTCTTATCATTAACAGAGGTGAGAGGGATGGGGTTACCATAAATATGCCTGTGGTGGCGTATCAGGGTGATACCAAAGCTATAATAGGTAAAATTGTTGAGGTTAGGGGATCTTTATCAAGGATAGAGCCTGTAATCTCCCCGGATATAAAGATCGGTGTGAAGTTAGGGGAGAGTAAATTCCCCCNNGCTTCTTACAGGATACAGCCATAATTCCAATCTCTGTAAAGTGGATTATATAACAAGAGCCGCACAGGTAAAATTCGGTGACGTGATTGTCACTTCAGGGCAGGCGGGTGTATTTCCTCCAGGTCTTGTTATTGGTACTGTTGTAAAAACTGAACTCCCTGAATCAAACCCTTATCAGAAGATCATAGTGAAACCTGCAATTGATTACAACCTGATTGATGAAGTCTTTATTATCAAAAAGAATCCTAACAAGGATCTTTTTGATATTTTTGAGGAAATGCAATGATATATACATACCTTATTACTGCTGCTGTTGTGCTTGTCTCTATGTTAATCCAGGGGCACAGTTCGTTTGATGTTATACGGATAGCGGGAGTTAAGCCGGATCTCCTTTTCATAATTACTGTTTACATGGGATACAGCTTCGGTTCTTTTAACGGTGAAATTACAGGTTTCGCAAGCGGACTCCTTCATGATTCAATTTCCAATTCCCCCCTGGGGCTTATGACGCTTCCTAAACTCGCCATCGGCTTTGTCGTGGGGATGTTCGGAAGGTCTGTTCTTAAAGGTAATATGGCAGCAATTTTAATACTTATATTCGCAGCAAGTATAGCAAAGGGTATAATTACCCTTTTTCTATGTTATATATTTCACCAGGGTATGATTGCATCTGTTATTCATGTTATTCTGCCTGAAGCATTTTATAATGCGATCCTCTCTCCGATGCTGTTTTTTATATTCGACAAAATCTACCAGGGTGAACTTCAGAGAGAGGGGTATCTCTAAATGAACCAGACATCCCTTAAGACCAGAATGCTTGAAGCGTTCAGGAAGAGGATGTATGTCTTTTTTATAAGTGTATCCTCTATATTTGCAATCCTTGTTCTGCAGCTTATTAATCTTCAGCTTGTACAGGGGAAAGAGTACTCCCTGAAAGCTCAGATGAATATGGAGAACAATATACCTATCCCCGCAGCAAGGGGGGAGATATATGACAGGGATTTCCAGAGAGGTGTATCCGGTACTGTTCTTGTTTCCAACAGGCCGTCATTCAACCTTACCATGATTCCTAAAAATTTTGAATCTGAAGCAGCAATGATTGAAGTTCTGGAGAGACTCAAACCGCTCATCGGTTTTGACCTTCAGAATACTCTTGCAGATATTAAGAAGGGGAATCCATGGGAGAGATATCTTTTAAAAGACGATGTTAGTTTTGATGTTATAGTAAAGATAGCATCTCATAAAAATATCTATCCCAATATTCACTGGGAGGATGCTCCTATCCGTGTTTATAACTATAGTGATGTTATGGCTCATGTTATCGGGTACACAGGGAGCCTTAATAAAGAGGAGTATAATGCCCTCAAAGATCAGGGCTATAAATACTATCAGACAATTGGTAAAATCGGAATAGAAAAGCAGTACGATGCTCATCTGCGTGGAGAGGACGGATTTATACGCAGGATTGTGGATGTAAGAAACAGGGTCGAGGGCGAAGAGATTGGAAAGTCTCCAACCGGCGGAAATAATATAGTCCTGACAATAGATTACGAGGTTCAGGCAGCAGCCCATGATGCACTGGAAGGGAGCAGCGGTGCTGTTATGGTTCTCAAGGCATCAACCGGTGAAATAATAGCCATGGTAAGCAGGCCCGGTTATGATCCGAATGAAATTATTTCAAAAGAGAATTCAGGAATAATCAGGGAGCTCAACAGTAATCCTTCAAAGCCTTTTTTAAACAGAACAATTCAGTCGAGATATCCTCCGGCATCTACCTTTAAAATAGTAACTGCCATTGCAGCTCTTGAAACAGAGAAAACCTATCCTGAAAAAACATACTACTGCCCGGGGAAATACACCCTTAAAGGGTATGTTGACACAGATTTCTACTGTTTTAAAACTCACGGGACCCTTGATCTTTACTGGGCGCTCGGCAAGTCGTGCAGCGTCTATTTTTATAATCTTGGGATGGCTGTGGGACCCACAATGATAATGAAATACGCAAGCTATATGGGTCTTGACGAGTTAACTAAGGTCGATATTCCCGGTGAAATTGCAGGTTTTATACCCTCGCAAAGATGGAAACTTAAGACTTTCGGTCAGCCGTGGTTTGATGGTGATACAGTTAATATGTCTATAGGACAGGGTTTCCTTGCTGTGACCCCTATAGCTCTTGCAAATATGATGTGCAGCATTGTAAATAACGGTGTTGTGTACAAAACGCATCTGGTTAAAGAAATTTACACTCCGGACAACAGGACAATCCTCCAGAGCAATAAAAAAGAGAAGCTGAGAGAGGTGCCTTTATCTCCCGTTACCCTTAATACGATAAAGCAGGGTATGAGATACAGTGTGCAGGGTGGAACCTCAGGATGGCTCAGCAGATTGAAGGTGCCGGCAGCGGGTAAAACAGGAACCGCGCAGACACGATCAAACAGGAAGGAGAATTTTTCTCAGCACGCATGGTTTCTCGGGTTTGCACCTTACAGCGACCAGCCGAATGAGAATACCATTGTTGTTTGCGTGTTCATTGAGTTCGGGCAGTGGGGTGCGTCTGCGGCAGCTCCGGTAGCTGAAAGGATATTTTCCAAGCTTATAGAGCAGGGTTATTTCAGGGAGTATTCACAGCAGGGTAATATTAATGTACAGCAGATTAAATAACTATTCAGGGTAGCGGGGATGTTCGGCAGGGATATATTCGGGAAAATGGATATTATACTGATAGGTGCCGTATTTGTTGCGGTGGCTTTCGGTATAATGATGATATACAGCGCCGGTTTTGATCCGGTAGATCAGATTAATAAAGGACTTTATAAAAAGCAGATTATCTGGTTCATCATAGGTGTTATTTTTATGACTATGATGTCTATTTTTAATTACAGGCAGTTAGGTGATTATTCGCTGTATATTTACGGATTTGTAATCTTTATTGTTCTCGTAACTACTGTTTTCGGAAGACCTATAAGAGGAACATCTGCATGGCTCTCTTTCGGTTTTTTCTCAATACAGCCCTCTGAGT
>DINC01000323.1:13113-14017 GCA_002425885.1 Spirochaetia bacterium UBA5550
ATGAAACTTGCCGTTGTTATTGTCCTTGCTAAATACCTGGAATTAAGGGAAAGGGATATTAAAAATTTCAGGGAACTCCTGATACCAACCATGTTTGTGCTGGTACCTGTTCTTATTATCCTTAAACAGCCTGATTTCGGGACAGCTGCCATATTTATTCCGGTTCTATTTACAATGCTTTTTATGGGGGGAGCTGACGTTTCACATCTTGTTTCAATTATACTTATCGCTATAATCGCGCTGGTATTCCCGATGATGTATACATACTGGGAATGGGCCGGATATAAAGGGAGCAGTATAATTGTTCAGATGTTTGTGCACCTCGATGTCCTCTTTACAATTTCAGGTGTGCTTCTGTTTATAGCTGTGTCGACATTCATTATGCATTTTTTCTTTAATCAGAGTTTTCTGAGAAGAATTTATATCCCTGCAACAGTAATTTCCCTTGGTTTGATGATGTCCGTTGTTATACACAAATGGTTTAAAGAGTATCAGAAAAAGAGAATTCTTGTATTCCTTAACCCGGATCTTGACCCACATGGCTCAGGTTATAATATTATCCAGTCAAAGGTGGCCATAGGCTCAGGGGGATTCTTCGGAAAGGGCTTTCTGCAGGGGACACAGACCCAGCTTGGATTTCTCCCTGAGAAGACTTCAGATTTTATATTCCCTGTAATAGCTGAGGAACTCGGATTCGCTGGTGCTATTATTGCTATTGCTCTTCTTGGTGTTATCATCTACAGGGGTATGGAGATTGCCCTTGGCACCAGGGATAAATTCGGAGCTCTGCTTGCTACCGGAATTACTGCCATACTTTTCTTTCATATCCTCATTAATATCGGGATGGTAATAGGTATAATGCCTGTTACAGGGCTTCCGCTCTGTTTTTTTTCATACGGCGGGT
>DINC01000323.1:14045-14275 GCA_002425885.1 Spirochaetia bacterium UBA5550
AGTGTCGGTATTCTTAATAATATCAGCATGAACCGTTCTCTCTACTGATTACCTCTTTTTTTTAGCCGGGCTGAATTATCCCGTAATTGGCTCTTTTAAAGTGCCGGTTGTGAGATTATTCAGCATCAGGTCAGCACTATTAATATCCTCTTTTCCGGAAAATTCAATTCAGTTAACCCTCTTTTCTAACGATAATATCTATTAAGAAATCCTTTTGCAGAAGAGGTTAT
>DINC01000323.1:14290-20468 GCA_002425885.1 Spirochaetia bacterium UBA5550
TTTAAAAGTGAATAACAGTGATTCACTTAGTCCGTTAATATCACTGAAACAGGATAATGATTATTCAGGAATAAAGTCAGGGAGCCATGATTTCTATTCCATGGTTCTGGATCATAACCGTGTGATGAACGGCAGAGAGAACAGTGAAAAACAATTCACTGCTGAAACAGTTTCTCAGCCCTTCAGTGATAATATGGGACAGGCTGAAAGAAAACCAGACCGCATACAGGAAAACAGCGAAAGAGCCTCAATTGATAATTCAGCAGATAAAAAGGGTGAATCATCAGTGCAGGCTGCAGGGGATGAGGTAAAATCCATAAGTAAAAATGAATCTGAAAAGGGTGAGAAAGAAAAAAAACTCGATTCCAGTGACGAAGATGAAAAGGCTATAAATGATTTTCTGAATAGTGCAGCCGGAGAGATGCTGATTAAAAAGATCAATGATCTGGCAAAAGGTACAGAAAAAGGGAATGTGGAAGAATTCTTCAGGAAATTCAACAGACTTGCAGATGAACTCCTTGCTTCCATAAAAAAGAAAGTATCAGCAGGAAACGATTTCAGCATCTCAATGTCCGGTGGAAAGCAGGGACCCGGTGCAGAAAAATCTCCTGTTCTGACAGACTTTTTTGATAAACTCGGCCGTGAGCTGTCTAAGCTTGCTTCAGGTAAAAAAGGAAGCGATAAGGCTCCGGCTTTCACAGAGAAAGAGATCAGGGAAGCCATAGGTGCAATTATAGATGATATTAAAAAGGTGAAGAACAGAAATCATGAAAGGCCGGAAATAAAAAAAGCTGAACATGATGAGGTGAGGAACGAAAGAAAAACTGAGACAAACATTGATCAGCTTACAGTAAAGAAAAAAGAAAGCGGTAATGATTCAGCTTTTGACATGAATTCCGGAAAGGATAAGCACAGTAACCGGGAAGGGAGTTCGTTTTCTTCAGGTAAGATTGATTCATTAAATAGAAACGGCTTTGAGAAAAATGAACAGGCCATGAAGTCGCCTGAATTCAGGCAGAGCCTTCAGGAAATTATTGATAAGGCTAAAATTTCTGTTCGTGATAGTAATAATGCAACCTTCAGCGTCAGGCTTTTTCCGAAAGATCTCGGGAGCGTTAACGTGAATCTTCTCATGGAGAATGGTGTTGTATCAGGGAGATTTCTGGTGGATAGTGATGAGGCTAAAAATCTTCTTATGAATAACCTGGGAGAGTTGAGGGAACAGCTTGCTGAAGCGGGAATTGAGGTTGGAGAATTCAATGTTAACGTGAACCAGGGTGGAGAAAGATTTGCCGGTAAAGAGAAAGAGGACGAAAATATTAAGAGTTTGAATCCCTCTAACAGTGAATCTGAAGCAGCAATGATTAAATATGACTACAATTCTTCGGCCGCTCATAACGGTCATATAAATATGGTTATTTAGGGGTGTAATATGAAACTATTTGAAATGTCTGCACAGGACAGGATGAATTCAGTAATACAGGCGAATGAATCCAACAGGAAAAATAAAACAGGTGAGGCGGGTGAGAAAAACAACCTCGGCAAGGAGTCATTTCTTAAGCTGCTGGTCACTGAATTAAAGCATCAGGACCCGACAAAGCCCATGGAGGACAAGGAGTTTATTGCTCAGATGGCGCAGTTTTCAACACTTGAACAGATGTCAAATATGAATAAGGAGATAAAGAATCTTCTCGGCAGTTCCAAGGCTTCTGAAGCTTACGGAATACTTGGTAAGGAAGTCGATTCATTTGATACCGTAAAAAAAACAAGGGTCTCAGGGGTTGTTTCCTCTGTATTCTATAAGGGGGAGGAGCTTATGCTTAAAGTCGGCGCAGAAGAGGTTCCGATGAAAAATATTAACTCGGTAAGCGTCAGTATCGAGAATAGCAAATCTATACCTGTAAATGTTAACTTTGATAGAAATAAAACCGGATATGATAACCCTGCTGATCAGGAAAGAAATCCCGGTTCTGTTAACGTAATTCAGTAGATTAATAAATTCAGTGCTTATGTAATAGAGTATTCAGTACGATAATATAATATAACTAATAACCAGGAGTTTTCTGATATGATGCGTTCACTTTTTTCCGGGGTTTCCGGTCTGAAAAATCATCAAACACGGATGGATGTAATCGGGCACAATATTTCAAACGTAAATACATACGGTTATAAAGCCACAAGGGTTACATTTCAGGATATGCTTTCTCAGACCATCGCCGGAGCGGCAAAACCTGANNCGGACTTGGCATGACAGTGGCTTCAATTGACAGGCTCTTTACTCAGGGGAGTCTTCAGACAACAGGTAATCAGACAGATGTGGCCATTTCCGGAGACGGTTTCTTTGTTGTGGCAGATGGAGATAAAAGGTTTTACACGAGATCCGGAACATTCGGCCTTGACAGGGATGGCAATCTTGTTAATCCGGCAAACGGCCTCAAGGTTCAGGGATGGAGAGCGGTTACTGATACTAACGGGCAGAAGATCGTAAGAGCTAACGGCCAGACTGAAGATCTTGTTGTTCCAGTATACAGCAAGATTGATGCTAAAGAAACAAATAATGTAAGATATAAATGCAACCTTGATTCAAGGAGTGCCATAGTTCCACCTCAGGCTGACGCAAGAATCAGAGCTTCAGCTGCAGTTACAACTAATATTGATGTATATGATAATCTGGGAGATACACACAGGCTTACAATGACATTCTGGAAAACCGGATTCAACCAGTGGACAGCTTCAGCGGCAGTGACGGGTGCCTCTACCCCGATTACCCTTGATGTACCTGCCGGGGGAGGTCAGACAAACCAGAATAATCCTTCAAGCAGACTGAATCTGAGGTTTTCTCCGGACGGTAAACTGATGGCTGTATCTGACGCATCAAGTCCGGATGAGATGAACCAGGGGACGCTTGCTGTGAACGCTAACTACAGGGTGGAGGGAGATCCCGCAGTGAGGACTATAAGACTTAATCTCGGTGAAGCAGGTATCCTTTCAGGGATTACACAATTTTCTTCTGTATCCACAACAAAGGCTGTTGAGCAGGACGGATACTCAATGGGATATATGGAATCATTCAGTATAGATAATTCCGGGCTTATCACAGGGGTTTACTCCAATGGTACAAAACAGGCAATAGGGCAGATGGCTCTGGCTGTATTTACCAATAATCAGGGGCTCACCGCATCCGGAGAGAATCTTTTTGAAGTTTCAAATAACTCAGGCCTTCCGAACATAGGGCCTGCCGCAGAGGCAGGTCGGGGCAAAATCGTAGCCGGAACACTTGAAATGTCAAATGTAGACCTTTCAGATCAGTTTACTGATATGATTGTTACTCAGAGAGGATTTCAGGCTAACTCAAGAACAATCCAGACAACAGACCAGATGCTTCAGGAAGTGCTTACACTGAAACGATAGTAATATAAGATAGTTTAAGAGAGTAGCTGGGGGAACCGTAAGGTTCCCCTCTTTTATTCATAAAAAAATTTTTTTGTTGACTGAACTCCCTTATATTTCCTATATGATTCTATATCTATGTAAAAATCCGATAACATCTGAAACAAATCTCGTTTCTATCACTAATCTGAATTCCAGGGGAGTACTTTAATGTCCAAAGAAAAAATATTCTGCTCCAATTGCCAGCATTGTATTGTTATCAGGCAATATGAATCTGAGCCTGANNTATATACTGTCTGATTGACTTAAAACAGCAGGAATACAGAAAAGCCCATGATTAAAGTGGGCTTTTCTGTTTAAACAGCATGCAGAAAAATGTTAAAATATTAAACCTTTTATGATTGTACAGGAAAAGTGTTTACGGCTTGACTCTTCATTAAATATACTTTGTTATGTCGTATTATATTTACATTCCCGTTAAAAAGTGAAAAAGCATATTCTGGAGGATATATGGAGATACATAAACCTGAGGTAATTCTTCTGGCGATAACACCGAACCCTGAAAAACTGATTGAAGAGGCAGGCAGGACATGCTATCTCTCTCTCTCCAAAATAACTGATGACAGTGAAAGAAATTTTATACGCAGCGCGATAAAAAGAGGGCATCACTCAATACTTGAGCATGCATCAGCCAGCTTCAGAATTCTGGGAGCTTCACGCTCTTTTACGCATCAGCTCGTGAGGCACAGGATTGCGAGTTTTTCCCAGCAGTCTCAGAGATATGTTGATGAAACTGAATTTAATTATATAGTACCCCCCGAAATTGCAGCAAATGAAGCAGCACTTGCCATTTACAGGGAGTTTATTGAAAACTCAAGGCAGACATACGGGAAATTCAGGGAGCTTGGAATAAAGAAAGAGGACGCGCGTTTTCTTCTCCCCAATGCTCTTGAAAGCCAGATTGTTTTTTCAGCTAATTTCAGGGAGTTTCGATCTGTTTTCAATCTGCGTCTTGATAAAGCGGCACAATGGGAGATACGGCGCGTCTGTCTTGAAATGCTCAAAGTACTTCAGGATAAGGCCCCTTCGGTTTTTGGTGATTATGTTATAAACGAGAATGACTGGACTGCTGAATCTAATTTGAGTTGAGATTGATTGTTAGCCCTTTTATCAATATATTAATTATGATGGAGGCTGCGGATGAAATCGATATTTGTTATGGTTATATTTACAGGGGCGCTGTTTTTTATCACCGGATGCTCGAGCCCTCAGAAGCCGGATCCTGAGGTTGAAGCGTGCAAATCTGCATGTATTAAAAAGATGGAAATATGCGTTAAAAAAGCCGGGAAGAATGTGGCAAAGAAAGCTGCATGCGAAGCAGTGGGTGATAAATGCTCAAGAGACTGTTTGCATAAAAAATAATTTTCAGGTAATTTGAATCTCAGGGAAGATCTGTTCAGTCTGCTGTTTCATCAAGAATTATTTTATCACCTTTAGAATAGTGAAAAGCTTTAGATAATTTGTACAGCTTTTCCCGTGAATCACTGAATTTACCATCCGCGTGATCCCTGTGCCTGATGATTAACCTGTCTGTTCCCGGGAGAAAATAGATAAGCCTTGATTCTATGCCTGCCATAAAGTCTTTACGTATCGCGCCATTATCGATAAAAACAGTTCCACCCAGAGTTTCATTTTTGTAATCAGTATAAGGGAGATATCCCGGTAAATGCGAATGTCCTGATATCCAGAGATCAACTTTGTATTTCTTCAGTACTTTTTCAAAACGCTTTGAATCTTTAATAAACTGCCGCTTAAGCCCGATTTTTGACTGTAAAAGCCCGCTGTTTTTAAGACTTGCATGTGTAACTGTAATTATCAGTTTATCCTGGTTGCTGATAACTTTGTTTTTCCACCATTCAAAGATTTTATCCGGTATTACTGTCTGCTGCCCTTTTTCACTGTTGGACATGAATATAATTAGAATGTTGCCGGCCTTTACGGAATAGTGCAGGTGGGGATTGATTAATTTTTTGTAGGTCTCTATATCTTTAGCTTCATGATTGCCGGCGATTTCAAACCATCCCCCGGCTTTTATTTTTTTTCTTGTTTCAAGGTATGATTTATAAAGATCTGCAGAGTTTTTCTTTTCAACAATATCTCCGGCTGTTATTGCAATATCTATGTAATCAAAATTTGCAGCAATATCATCTACTGCAAGAGGGAAGTTGGTGAGGTGATCTTTTTCTTTAGGCTGTATATCTGAATGGGACCAGATTATAAAATTTTCCTGCGGTTTGTCTTCAGGTTTCAGATTTGTAAAAGGGTATATGGAAAAAAGAAGAATTGCAGAGATGAGAAGTCCTTTATGTTTCATATGCCAGTAACCCTGTACCTATAGATTTTAAATTACATGTTTGTAATGGTACATGGTTACTGATTTTGTATAGTTTTATTACTTTAGAGCTATATTCATTTCAAGCTGGCCCATGGGACTGTATAGAGTTATTCCCAGTGTGGTCTGTTTTATCATTGTTATACTGAAACTTTTCCCTTCAATAACAGTAGGTGTTGTCATGTCTATAACCTTTCCCGTTGAAGCGAAAANNCTGTAATCCCTATGATAATAGCAACATCCATTGAAGGTATAGGAGTATCCTTGATAACAAGTTTTCCCCGTCTTAAATCAACATTAAGAATAGATTTAAATACTACGCTGGCAGCTTCAAGGAAAGGGTTTATATATTCAGCATTTATACTCATTAAATGGAGGCTCCTCTTTGTAGTTATT
>DINC01000380.1 GCA_002425885.1 Spirochaetia bacterium UBA5550
TAAGTAATAAATTCAAAATTCAGAAGCTTAAACAATCTTCTCGGGAAACACCCCTGAAATCAGTTTGAATTGCTTCAAGGTAACCGGACAGAGATCCGGTGTTATAAGCTATGCGTCAAACGTCTTAAAGTCCCGGAGACTTAAATGGAAAAAACATCAATTAATATACTTCTCGTTGAAGATGAACCTGTTGCCGCCAGGCTTAACTCGGAACATCTGAAAAAAAACGGATATAATGTTATTCATGCATATTCAGGCCCTGATGCTGTTTCTGCTGCTGTTGAAAACAGCGGCAGCCTTAATCTCATTCTTATGGACATTGAACTCGGTGACGGAATGGATGGTGCAGCTGCTGCGCGGGAGATACTGAACAGGCAGCATATACCGGTTATATTTTACACATCACATAATGAAAATGAAATTATATGCAGGACAGAAGATATACCCTCTTATGGATATGTTCTGAAAAATGCCGGAGCCCCGGTTCTTGAAGCTGCCATTAAAATGGCATTGAACCTTCATAAAGCCCACAGTAAATCAGCTTTGAAAGAGGAGCAGGAGAAAGAGGCGCGGTACAAGGACCTGGTTGATAACGCGGGTGAGGCTATTTTTGTCGCGCAGAACGGGCGCCTGAAGCTGGTGAATCCCGCCACAGTGGAACTCATCGGCAGGGCAGAGGATGACCTCTACTCCAGACCCTTTATCGAATTCATTCACCCTGAAGATCGAAGCTATGTCATAGATAACCACCTAAGACGGACTTCAGGCTCATATGCTCCCTCGCGTTATAACTTCAGGCTGATTACGCAGGACGGATTGATTAAATGGGTGGAGATCAATTCAATAATCTACACATGGAACAACTCACCTGCCACTCTTAATTTCCTGACAAATATCACAGAGAGAAAACAGATTGAAGATGCCCTTCGTGAAAGCGAAAACAAATACAGAAAAATTTTTGAAAACATACAGGATATATTCTACCAGACAGATATTAATGGCAAAATAATAGAGATCAGCCCCTCTATAGAAAGGTATGCCGGCTTCAGCAGGAGTGAGCTGTTAGGGAGGCCTGTAACAGACGTATATGTAAATCCCGGATTAAGAGAAGACCTGATTAAACAGATTCATGAATACGGTGAAGTAGTTGATTACGAACTTGCGCTTCAGGATAAAAACAGCAATACAGTTTATACATCAACAAACTCTCATTTTCTATATGATTCCGAAGGTAATATAACAGGGGTAGAGGGTTCTCTCAGGGACGTCACAGAAAGAAAGAAAGCGGAGGTAGATCTCAAGGAATCGCTGAGGCAGAAAGAGCTTCTCATGATTGAACTTCAGCACAGAGTAAAAAACAACCTCGGGATTATCTCAAGCCTCCTGAGCCTTGAAATGCCGAAACTCAAGGATGAAAATGCCCGCTCTGTTTTTATGAATGCAAGGACACGGATACTTTCAATGTCAGGAATTTACGAGCAGCTTTACGGTTCGGGAAATCTCGAAAGCGTCAACCTGGCAAAGTATATTACTGATCTCGCAAACATGATCCTTAAGACCTACTCAATAAGGAGCCGGAAGCTGATTCTTGAAACGAATCTGGAGGAGATACACCTCGACCTGAGACGCACTGTACCACTGGGGCTTATACTTAATGAACTGATTACAAATATTCTGAAGTATGCCTACCCTGATGGCCAGGGCGGGAGTATTAATATTGAGACACGTAAAGATGATAATATTATTACAGTGAAAGTATCTGATAACGGAATAGGACTGCCTGAGGGATTCAGCATCAAAAGAGCTGACACCATGGGGCTCAGTCTGGTGAAGATGCTTGTTGATCAGATCGGAGGGTACCTTAATGTAGAGAGCAGCTGCGGCACAAAGATTTCGATCACTTTCAAAGACTGAATGCAGGCTTCAATTTTACTTTTTAATTATATCCAGATAATCCACATGCAGCCTGTTCCAGGTTTCACTTTTATCGCTCACCATGTTCATAAGCTTCATCGCGTATTCCTTTGAGCTAATATCTATCTTTTTAATTTTTTTAAACCTGCTGAAGATATACTGAACTATTATCAGGATGTGGTATTCACTGCTGTCTCCACGTCTGGTTATTCTGTTTAAAACACTCACGCTGTTTTTCACCAGTTCCTTTTCATCCGCAATATTCATAAAGTGTTCTTCAACAAGTAAACTCCACCGCTCTTCGCTATAATTCGTAAGTGATATTTTCTTATCCGCAAGTACACCCTTCAGAGTCAGTTTAACGGGAATTTCATCAGGTTCCGCATTTACCTCCGAGGTGTCAGGCTCCTTTTCCGGTTCAGGGATTCTGTCCTTAATAAACATTCCGGAGAGGAACCTGAATTCCGATGAATCACGCAGCACGGTTCTGTAAATTCCGCTTCCGCTCTCCCCCCTCTCCTCCAGTATACGCAGAAAGATATCATTGAAATGACTGGACTGTGAAACGAAATCAGGGCCCATGGAATCTATCATCTCCTTAAGAGTCCGGTACGCAGTGTAGAGCTTCTCAACGGGAACAGCCGGTGAATTATGCCTGAACTTTTCTATGGCGCTATTAATTGCTGAAACGCTGTTCTTCCCGGAAAGTTCATCCCGAGATGCAAGGAAAGGGATCAGGCTGCTGTTGTTTTCAGACATTTTTATTCAGTTCCGGGATATATTATCTATGGATTTATCATGACAGGGAAGATGTTTTATTAGCAACAATAAAAATCTGCCGCAATTCAGGCTCCCTGTTAATTCTCCTTTAAAAAATTTAACGTTTTTTCCTAAATTAAACTTTACAATAGAGCCCGGTATAATTACCTTTTAATTAAGATGTGTAATAAAAATCCGGTTGTAAAAAACTGTTCCTATGCATAATAAAATCAATGAAATGGAAATAGTCAGGGAGCCTGAAAAAATCAGGGAGCTTTATAATTCCTGCTTTTCTGGTAAAACTGTTTTCATGAAATACTTCAATAATGATATCCGGGTTAAATGCCACGGATACTCAGTGGGACATGTTGTTATTGCCATACCTTATATTAAATCTATACCTGATCCCGTTGTAATCTTCTCCTTCGACGATAACAATATTATACATCTTAATTTGAAAAAAACCGCTGCAATTCAGCAGGATCTCTTCCAGTTCGCAATTACAAGATGCTATCTTGTACCTTCATCACGCAACCAGAACCGCAGCACAATTGAACTTACAAGCGCCAATAAAAACATTATCTACATAACCAACCTGATAACAGAGACAATGATTAACAACTCCCTGATCATCTCGCACAACAAGATAAATGCAATTTTCAGTTATGCCGAGAAAAAGATGAGAGAGAAGTTTCTCTTTGTAAAAATGACAACCGCCATGGAGATCCCTCATGATCCGCGCATGCAGTACATATACACCAATAACGAAGGTTATATTGTAAGCCGCCTGGGTAAGCATGTTTTTAAAAAAACACCGGCTTACGAATATTATATGAATTATATCTATCCAGGTGAGAGAACAATAAAAACCGGGATGTACCGTATATCCGAAGCGATATTCCCGATCTCTTATAAAGGGAAAATCCCGTACGGCTATCTCAGGATAAACAAGGAAACCGAGTTTAGCGAAAACGACATTACCATGGCTGAAAACCTGATAAAGTCTATAGAGAAACATTTCTATAAAATTGATGTATTCCCTGTAATAAAAGAGAAGATCCTGGTTCAGGACATTTCATCCGGCGGATTTTCAACTCTCCAGAATCAGAAAAAAAATGCCAGGATATTTAAAAACGGAAATCTTGTCTGCTGCGACATGGTTCTCCCGGGGAGGGGGGAGATTAACATTCTGGGTAAAATAACCTATAATAAGAATAAGGAGAACGGCCTGATCCGCTCCGGAATGAAGATAGAAAAAATTTCCGCTGAAGAGAAATCCACTCTTATGCATTATCTTGAATCATCAAGACAGATTATTTAGCGTTGCATCCCCTGCATATTCAGCTCTCATATTAAATCACTTTTTTTATTGCTGAAACTGAATCTTACCATGAAAAATTCCTCAATCTGTTGTAAATTCAATCAGGGAGGAGCGCCATGAACCATAAAGTGACCATATTCCTGTTTGCATTCATATTATCATGCGCAGGGGGTGATATTAAAAATAACACCACGGAGAGCAAATGCGTTTCAGTGAGCCCAATGGACAACCTTGCCCCGCATATCGGGAAGTGCATAATTATGAAAGGGGCCGTAACTGATACCGGATACTCATCGATAGTTGATTACTGGATACCTGTTCCTGAACTTGAAAAGTTCAGGGGACAAAAGGTCAGCCTGAAGGGAACACTTGAGACAAGGAAAGAGAGCTCAAGCGGCAGCGGAGATCAGGGGAGCACGCGGGGAGTTTACTTTATCAAAGTTATCAGCATCGAGCCTCTGCGCTGATTAAAGTTTCTCCCCTCTCATGCGGATACCCGCAAGCTCATCACAGCGGTTGTGATGCGGATTGTTATCCGCGCTGTCAACCTTGACGCAGTGCAGATCAACTCTCCCTGTAATGGAATCAAGTCTCTCCCATAACTCCCTGTTTAAAACAGGAGTACCCAGGGCTGTGATGAACCCGTTCCTCTTCCACACCTGAAGCCTGTGCGATACTCCGTGAATCACATAATTGCTGTCAGTAAAAAGGGCAACAGGAAGCGGAGCAGTCATCATCTCTTCAGCTTTGAGAAGAGATTCCACAGCAGCAGCCAGCTCCATCCTGTTGCTTGTTGTGCTGCTCTCTTCACCTGTTATCTCCACAGGATCAGCGCCGGGAAAAATTATTACTCCGCCCCACCCTCCGTTACCTGTATCACCGCAGCTTCCGTCACAATAAACACTCACAGCATTTTCAGGGGGAGCCGGCAGGGGTCTATTGTCAGGAAAAGAAAAAGGGATGGAGACCTTTTCGCGGTTACTGTTTTTCAGAGTTGTGTAGAGTATACTGCGAAGCCACTTCTCATTTTCAAGGAGATACTGACGGAAGGGTGTGTAAGGTTCGATAAAGGTAATGGAATAATCCCCGCTGTTGAAAAAGATACTCTGGGGAAGTTCCGATGGATCACCACCCTCAACTGCTATACTGTAGTATATTCCGTTTTCACTGCTCTCCACAATGCGGAGTATAAAAAGGGGGGAGGTCATTTCATTCATCTCCATACTTTAAAAAAAAGGTGAACAGAGGATATGTCAATCCGATTTTAACGCTTTCAGTAACGGTTTTGATGCTGATGGTGGAGAGATCCCCTCTCCGGCATAGAAACTTCCCTCTCGAAGAGAGGAAATTGCATCTCCAGCAGGGGAATTTCCATCTCGAAGAGGGAAAGTTGCATCTCAGACAGAGGAACTTCCTTCTCGAAGAGGGGAAATTGCATCTCCAACAGGGAAACTTCCTTCTCAAAGAGG
Source organism: Spirochaetia bacterium UBA5550 (assembly GCA_002425885.1). Classification (GTDB taxonomy): domain Bacteria; phylum Spirochaetota; class UBA4802; order UBA4802; family UBA5550; genus UBA5550. The sequence goes on from DINC01000380.1 coordinate 5,464, forward strand.
GAAGATTGCATCTCCGACAGGGAAAGTTCCCCCTCCGACAGAGAAACTTCCATCCCGGAGAGAGAAACTCCCCACTCTGACAGAGGAACTCCCCTTTCAAAGCGGGAAGTCCGGATCTCCCGCAGGGGAATTTTCTGCTTATGGATACGACTTTGATGCTGCGGGCTCCGGTTTCAATGCTTTAAGGTGAAACCTGGAAGCTAAGCGCTCCGGTTTTAATTCTCAGATATCCCGCTTTAAAGCCCGATCATGCCTGAAAAAATGCTGTCTTTTCAAAGGGGGAGTCTGTATAATATAACAGTTATAAAAGATGAAAAACTCCGGAGGAGCCATGTTAAGAAAAAACCTGTTACTGATCCCCCTCATCATAATATCGTCCCTGACGCTTCGTGCCGAAGACTGGCCTATATATAAAGGGAACATCTACTTCACCGGTAACAATGACGAGATTACCGTGAAGAACAGCAACCTCAAGTGGCTCTTCCAGGCTGACAATGTTGTGCTTAACCCCATCACCTCAGACGGCAGGGTCTACTTCCTTGACCTTGTGAAGAATGTCTACTGCCTTGATGAGGAGCGCGGCAGGCTCATCTGGAAGGTGAGCCTCATGGAGCTTTCATCGCAGTTCAGGGCTTCGGGAAAGGCATTCGGCAAGGGGAAGTACCCCCTCATTCGCGGAGACCGGCTCTTCATCACAGACAACATCGCGCTCTACTGCCTCGATAAGAGAACCGGGAAAGTGATCTGGGCGCGCACAGGTATGCGCAGTGATGACGCCAATCTGAAAGTCAAACCTATGGAGAGAGTCCCCCTTAAAGACAGAACAGATCCCGTACGCGGTTCAAAAAACTGGAACCCTGAGAAATCGACATACGCAATGGTGGACAGCATCTACTCCGACCCTGTGATAATCGGTGATGTGATCTACTACGGCACAAGGAATGAACTTATATCACGGGAACTTGTAAACGGGCATATGCTGTGGAACAACGATGAGATCAAAAGCTGGAGCAAGTTCCCCTCTTTCTATGATGAATATATCTTCACGCAGTCAATGGATTACAGAAAGAACACCTACTCCCTCTACTGCCTCAGGGCTGACACAGGGAAGACAGTGTGGGTTAAGCAGGTACTGAATCCCCACAGGATATACCCCCCGGTTGTTTACAGACAGAGAGTCTACTTCGCATCAGGGGAGGAGCTTTTGTCCATAGACCTGAAAAGCGGGGAGCTTCTCTGGTCAAAGCAATACAGCGGGCTCATTACATCCAATCCATCTTTCACCGAGAGGGCAATTCTCTTCACAGTGAACAACGGCACAGTTGTTGTTACAGATCCTGAGAACGGCAATGTCATTAACTCGCTGGAATTCGGAGAGCAGAAGGCCCCCTACTTCGTAACAATCCGCGACCAGATATATGTTGCAACAACCTTTGACAAAAATATCGGGGGGAGAGGAGTTCCCTGGGCAAAAATTGAAGCATTCAACATGATGGATAAGAGCAGAGTATGGGAATACTCGCCGCAGTGCCCCGGCGCGCCGTCCCAGCCTGTTGCTTCCGGCGGAATAATGTTTCTCCCTGCGGGGAATTACCTTTATGCAATAGGTACAGACTACTACCCCCGCCTTGTTGACGGAGGTGACGGATACTACGACCCGTATAACAGGCTTGGTGATGAGAGCGAAGTGAACAAAGATGAACTCAGCAGACTGAAGAAGGAAAATGCTGATAAAGAGAAAGAACAGAAGCAGCAGAAACAGCAGAAGAAAGAGGAACAGATGCCTATGAAGGACCTGAAAATTACAGTTCAGGATGACGAGGGTCGCCCTGTTCCATCAACTGTTGAAGTACGAAAATGGGAAAACGGGAAGCTTATCTTTTCACAGAAATACTCCATAAAAAATCCTGACCAGGTGATAAAAGTTCCTGATATGAATGATGTTGAGATCACAGCTGATTCAACGGGATACATGCCTGAGAAAGTGATAACATCACGGGACGATAAAGATAAAAAGATAAACCTGAAACGGATTGAGACAGGTAAAGGGATCGTTGTTGACAACATACATTTCGAAGTGGGGAAAGCATATCTAAGGAAGGAATCACTTAACATATTGGATAAAATCATTGATCAGATGAAGCGCACCCCATCCATAAAACTTGAAGTGCGCGGCCACACAGACTCATCCGGAGGCACAGCATACAATCAGAAGCTATCCGAGCGCAGGGCCGATGCTGTTACAGAGTATATGATCAAACAGGGAATAAGCCCCGAGCGCCTGAAGTCCGTTGGATACGGCGAGGGGAAACCTATCGCGGATAATAAAAGTGCAGCAGGGAGAAAGAAAAACCGGAGAACGGAGTTCTTTGTGACGGGGAAGTAAACCATACTGCGCGGCAAAGACTCTCAACACCGGCCCCCGCACCCCCGGAGGGGGCAA
>DINC01000197.1:0-2973 GCA_002425885.1 Spirochaetia bacterium UBA5550
ACATGAATGCTTGACAATACTCCAATATTCCACATAATAAAGGTGAAAGGATGATAAAAGATATGGCCTCCAAATTTACAGAAGAAGATCTGGAATTTATAAGCAGATACCTGGCTGAAAAATATCCCTCTTTAAAAAGTAATGCCGACCAGTACCGCTACAGCGATATAAAAATCGACATACATGAGCGGATTGTCCGTGTAGAAGAGGAACTGAAACATCAGCGGGAACTGATTCACGAAGTCCTGAAAATGATGGATAAACGGTTTGAACAGGTCGAAAAACGGTTTGAACAGATTGACAAGCGCTTTGAGCAAGTCGACAAGCGCTTTGAGCAAGTCGACAAGCGCTTTGAAGAGATGCGTACAGACATGAATAATCGATTTGAAGAAATGCGATTTGACATGAACACCCGCTTTGAACAGGTAGATAAACGCTTTGAATATAATCAGGCTGATATAAACAGAAGATTTAACATGATGATGTGGTTCACCGGCATAGGTTTTACCCTAATAACAACAATAATCACCGGGGCAATTGCTCTTCTGAAATAAAAAAGAACTCTCACAAAGGCCCAAAGACGCGAAGAAAAGAAAAAAATAGTTCACCATGGAGTCACGGAGGACACGGAGAAAGGCAGAAGGGTTTTTAACACAGATGAACACGGATTTTCACAGATGAAGAAGAGGATATTGAGAGAGGGTGTCTAAAACTGCAAAAAAATACCCCGTAATAATACATTTATTCACAGCCTGAACTGAACGATCCCCCGCCTGCAGGCAGGCACCCCCTTTAGAAGGGGGTTTTTCCTAAATCCTCCCTTCCAAAGGGAGATGGCCGCCAGGCCGGAGGGATCGTTCAATAAAATTAAACCAATAATTTTATCTGCATCTGAAATAACCTAACACAATTCAATCCGTGTTCATCTGTGTCCATCCGTGGCAAATACCCCTTAAAAACTCCCCTCACCCTTTAACTCCTTTCCTTCGCGCCTTAGCGCCTCCGCGAGAGCCCCTTTTTCTTCTTTAAACTCCGTGCTCTCTGTGCCTCCAGCGAAGCGGGTGGTGAAAAAAAGATCACCACGGAGCCACGGNNATATCACAGGTGGATAAAATGAAAAAACTCCGAAGAATAATACTGGACCCGAAAATAATGGGTGGAAAACCATGTATCAGAGGCATGCGTGTCACAGTAGGCATGATAATGGGACTTTTATCTTCCGGAAGCACAACTGAAGATATATTAAAAGCCTACCCGTATCTTGAGCAGGAAGATATACAGGAAGCCCTGGAATATGCAGCCTGGCGCACCTCTGAATACGAAGTGGAACTGCACAGCGCATGATTTTTCTTCTGGATATGAATTTATCACCTAAATGGCTCGAAATATTTAAAGAATCCGGAATAAATGCACATCACTGGTCCGAAACGGGAAACCACAGTGCTCCTGACTCTGAAATATTTAACTATGCTAAAGATAATGATTACATCATAATAACATGCGATTTAGATTTTACTGCATTGCTGGCTCTTAGCGGTGCAGAAAAACCGGGAGTTATACTTATCCGTTCTAAAAATATAATGCCTTCATTTTTTGCCGAAAAACTTATTTCAGCAATTAAGGAAAATGCTGAAGCAATAGAAAAAGGAGCTATACTGGTTATCGATGACGAAAAACATAGAATAAGAATTTTACCTCTGACATAAGCTTTAAAATTCACATATCTCTATCATCTCCATCTANNCTCCGCGAGAGCCCCTTTCTCTATTCCCTTAAAACTCCGTGCCCTCTGTGCCTCCAGCAAAACGGGTGGTGAAATAAATCATTTAACTTGACAAAGTCTTTACAAATCAATATTATAACCATTATAAAATGACCACTTTCGAGGTAATCTCATGCAGATATCAGCAGCACTCTTTAAAGCAAAATGTTTAAAAATCATGGATCAGGTTTACATGTACCATAATGAAGTAATCATAACAAAGCATGGCAAACCTGTAGCCAAACTGATACCCTATTCAGAAACTCCTGAAAAATCGCTTTTCGGTTATATGAAAAATACTGTTCAGGAAGCCGGAGATATAACAAAACCCATTGATGAATCATGGGAAATGGATAAATGATTTATGCTTATTCTTGATACACATGTCTGGATTTGGCTGATTAATGGTGATGAAAAAATCAGAAAGGCCGGCTTTTTGACATCTATTAATAACGCTTTAAAAAATCATTCGATAATAATACCTGCTATCTGCACATGGGAAATATCAATGCTTGTTGCAAAGAATCGTATTTCTCTTACTGAAAACACCTTAGAATGGATAAACAAAGCATCTTCAGCACCGGGAATAAGCATCTTTCCTCTTTCACCCGAGGTTGCTTACGAAAGCACAATACTCCCCGGTGAGTTTCATGGTGATCCTGCTGACAGGATTATAGTTGCAACTGCACGCATAACAAATGGTACTTTGCTTACTTTTGACAGACAAATAATTGATTATGCAAAAAAAGGATATATTAAAATACAAATACCAAAAGTAATTCCATGAAATTCAAAAATTCATTGAATTACCACAAACCTTTGTAGCTCCCATATTCTCCCCTCCCTCTTAATCCTTTCCTTCGCGTCTTAGCGCCTCCGCGAGAGCCCNNCAGCGAAGCGGGTGGTAAAAAACCTTTACGTCTTAGCGAGAAATACTATTTTCTTATACATGTGCTCTAAGCATCCCTAAAAATTCACCAGGATCAACAATGCTTATACCGGATTTGGGGTAATCTTTTTTATTCCGTGTAATAAAAAAAACAATATCAGAGGAAACTGCTGCAAAATACTGAATGGAATCTTCAAAATCTTTTATTCCTGAATTAAGACCTTCATCAATTATTTTGCCGTCAATTGCGATTATTTCAACAATTGATCTGAATAATTTAATCTTCTTTCTTGCATCTTTTTCGCCAAGATGCTTTGAAAGA
>DINC01000197.1:3029-3193 GCA_002425885.1 Spirochaetia bacterium UBA5550
TAAAAAATATTCCATAAAATTAATGAAGATATATGCCCCTTAATTATACCCGTCTCAGAAAGAGCAATAATATCACGTGAATTTTTAAAAAAAGGTTCACGCTCAAACAGGTAATCAAGGATTACATCTGAATCGATAAACACATTCATTTATATTTACCTGTT
>DINC01000215.1:0-165 GCA_002425885.1 Spirochaetia bacterium UBA5550
CTATTCATATTGATGGTGCTGGTAAAAATTTTTATCACAGAGCTTTTAATGAGAACAGAGGGAGAGTTTCGGCAGCAGCAGTTACTAATTGGAGGTAAAAAAAAGATTCGGCGCTATAAAAAGTAATTGTTCTTTTTACGGATAGTTCATATATTTATTTGCCTG
>DINC01000215.1:192-3930 GCA_002425885.1 Spirochaetia bacterium UBA5550
AAAAATATTTACATAGAAGATCATTTATGAACAGTGAAAATATAAACCGGAAAAAAGTTGAAATAGACCTTGATTATATTATGCCGGATACCTCTTTTATTTATCCGTTATATTCTTCTGAAGGCGAAAAGCTTTTAAACGAAAGAGAAGTCCTGACCCAGGGGAAGATTAAAACCATAAGGGAAAAGTACGGAAATAAAGTCTACTATGCCCCCACTGAAAAGGATGCAGGCGTTATCCCCTCCTATGTATATGACAAAGCTTTAAATCAGACAAAAAATGTGCTGAACGATGTTATCATCACAAATAAATTCACCAGGGATTCGTACAAAAAGAGCGAGCAGGTGATAGATGAAATCCTCAGTGATCTGAATTCCAGAGAACTCACAGCAATAAATCTCCTGAAGAACATGAAATCTTTTGATGAATATCTCTATTTTCATTCGATAAATGTGGGGCTCCTCTCGGCTCTCATGGTTAAAAAGAGAAGGACATATAAAGGGAACGAGATCAAGAGCGTTGTGCTTGGAGCTTATCTCAGTGATCTGGGAAAGATTAAGCTGGATAAATCTATCCTGTATAAGCCGGACAGGCTCAATGAAGATGAACAGCTGGAGATGAAGCTTCATCCCCAGGAGGGATATAATATTATCAAGTCCCTGGAGGGGATTGATCCCATTGTACTTCAGACAATCCTTTTCCATCATGAGAGGTTTGATGATGAGGGCTACTACAGTCTCCCTTATGAAACTCTACCCACGTCTCCGAAGATTGTTGCAATATGTGATATGTATGATGCCCTGACCACGCCCAAGCCTTACAGGCAGGCTTATTCACCTTCAGAGGCGCTTAAGCTTATTGTTAATTCTGTTGATAAGCAGTTCGACAGAGAACTGGTGAGCGATTTTATTAATCTCATGGGGGCGCTGCTCAATAACTCCCAGGCTTTCTACAGAAAGGGTGATTTCTGCATACTCAATACAGGGGAGATCTGCCTTGTAAGTGAAGTGAATGCGCGGGATATGATGAAGCCCCGGATGATGGTGTTTGCGAAATTTGAGGAGTCCGGGCAGAAGACATCCTTAAGATTTTATCAGCACCCCATTGAAGTTGACCTGACAAAAGATATGAACAGGAAGCTCAGCACAATTATCATGCACCAGAAACTTATTGATGCCATAAGAAACAAGCTGAAAGAGAAACGGATGCTTGTTGATTATCTTTACATGACCATACCGGACTGGCACTAATCTCCATACGGCAGTTATTCTATCTCTCTTCGTTTAATGCTGTTCCCGCATCTTCTGCATTTAAAATTTTCCTGCGGAGCCCCGAAATCTATAAAGACGCTCACTGTATATCCGCATGTGCAGGAATAAATGAATTTTCTGTTTCTGTATTCCATACTGTACTCCTGAATTTCAGAGTTATGTTATTAATATTATCGGAACAAGTCAGGATGAAAATAAATGCAAAAATATATCAGAGAGTTTTGATAAACACCCTGAAGCCGTCCAGCATCATCTGTATACCTATTGTGGCCACAATAAGTCCGGTTATCCTTATGAGCGCTCCCATGATGTTCTGTTTGATAAGGTGCGTGGTGATAACCGGTGCCAGCATCATGATTAAGAGGTTTACGCATACTGCGAGAATAATGGAGAGAGATGTTACCGGAATTCCGTACTGAGCAGGGAAAGATACTGCTGCCGTTATTGTTGCCGGGCCTGCGATCATCGGTGATGCCAGTGGGACAATGGACATATCTTCAAGTTTCTGTTTGTGATTCAGTTCAAAGAAGAGGCCCTTGTTAAGAGCATCAAGCCCCCGCATAAAAAGAACAGTCCCCCCTGCTATTTTGAAAGCGTATATCTGAATATGAAAAAATTTTGCCAGCATAAAGTTCCCCATAAAGATAAATGCCAGCAGAATTATGATGGCTACAAATGATGATTTTACAATAATGCGTCTTACCTGGCTGGCGGAAGCATTTTCGCGTAAGGAAGAAATAAGGAAAATTTTGCTTATAGGATTGATTAGAGCTATCAGTGCAAGTGTGCAGTCGGAGATTGATTTTATAAAGATATCCATAATTTAGCTACCCCCCCGAATAATTATAACAGGGTTAATGCTGAGGGTCAAGCTGAATATCAGAAGTCTGATGTAAGTAATTGCCCTGAAAAGTTCCGGTGAACAGGAATATAAAGGCCAAAATTTATCCGCTGAAGTTAAAAAAATCAGCTGCAACTTTTGCGAACTCTTCACCGCTTGTAATCATTGCCGGGTGGCTCCCTGTATAAAAATAATGGGATCTGCACTTTTTAATTGTTGCTTTGAGATCGGCATAGAGGTCAACAATTATCTCTTTCAGAAACTGGTCCTCAAGGCTCCCGGTAAGCAGAAGAGGCTTTTTTATCTCTGACAGGTCCCTGTGGAAGAATTTTTTTATCTCCATGTGATGGGCATATATTGCCTCGCTGTCATTATCAACAACTCCTTTCCATCTCAGTCCGTGGTTCTTTAACCAGTAGAGGCGCATGAAAAATTTTTTCTTATCCTCCGCTCTGAGTATATGCACATTGTCAGCAAAGGACGCTATGGATTCAGTTCCTTCAAAGCTGTCGGCAATGAGGGCTTTTACAGACTCCGGGTGCTCAAGGATAAGGTTCAGCGCTATGAGTGCCCCTCCGCTTGTGCCTATCACATTTACCGGAGGGAGCTCAAGGTGTTTCAGAAGTGCATGGACAGCCATGGCATTTTCGTACCAGAAATCTTTCGGGAACGAATAGAGCCTGGCGGATTTTCCGTGTCCCGGAAGATCCATGAGGATAACCCGGAAGTTTGAAGTGTAGTATTTCAGGACAGGGCTGAACATTTTTGAAGAAACAGAGTTGCCGTGTATCAATAGAAGAGGCTCCCCTGCCCCCTCAATGCTGTAATATACTTTCTTTTCATTATACTTAAAGTACGGCAAATTTCACCTCCTGTGTGATAAGAACACTCTCATTATCGGCTACTTCGTTATAAACTGGTCAGGATTATCCCTGATATATTTTATACGCAAACTGCTTAAATCCTCTCCTGATTTATAGAAGAGTTCATCAAGCCGCCCCAGTTCGCTCTCTCCGTATGAACTCATGAACGATTTCATCGAACCATCCTGCTTCACTTTTTCATGAAGGGCTCTCTCTTTATTATAAACAGCAATTGCCTCCAAGGCAATCTTTTCTGTTTTAAATGCTTTTATATTATGCAGGGCTTCAGCGAGGTCCCCTGCAAATAATCCTGNNACCGTCAAGGCTCCATGTTATGTAAATATAACGGAATCCTTTACCCAGGTTTTGAATAACCCTGTATTCATCTGTGAAGTCCCCTTTAAGCTTAACATCAGTTACATAGTCTATTACTGCCATTTCAAGTTTATCATCAGGTATAGTTTTAAGAATATCTGCTGTGATGGAACTGTATTTTTTTCTGTTTTCGAACTCTTTCAGTGATGCTTCTATCGCATCTCCAGTCTGATCATCTGACTGCTGCTTTTCACTTTTCCCGCATGAGATTATCAGAGCACAGAGTATTGATATGATAATCAGGCTACGGTTTATTTTCATAAAGCTCTCCCTGCTGTTAAAGATTAAATTGTTTTATTCATTTATAGCAAATAACGATCTGAACAGATTGTCACGTCGCTATCGCTCCCCGCAATTACCAAAAAAAACTAATTCAATCGTTAGCTGC
>DINC01000093.1:0-6623 GCA_002425885.1 Spirochaetia bacterium UBA5550
ATTTTCTTTTTGGACAACCCCAATAAGCGCTGCTACATCATACGGCTTAATCTTTTGTCTATCTCTCTTAAAAAACCCTCAGTGTTTACTGTGATGAGGTCTTTGTCAGAGCATAGCATGGCAAGGTCCTTTGTCATTATACCATCTTCAATTGTCTGTATGGAGGCTTTTTCAAGTTTGTCCGCGAAAGCAACCAGATCGGAAAGGCCGTCCAGTTCCCCTCTCTTCCTGAGTGCTCCGCTCCAGGCGAAAATTGTAGCCATGGAATTGGTTGATGTCTCTTCACCTTTGAGGTGCTTGTAGTAGTGCCTCTGCACTGTGCCGTGGGCAGCCTCATATTCGTAATAGCCTTCAGGCGACACAAGAACTGAAGTCATCATAGCAAGACTCCCGAAAATTGTTGCAACCATGTCTGACATTACATCGCCGTCATAGTTTTTGCATGCCCAGATAAATCCCCCCTCTGACCGTACAACGCGCGCAACAGCGTCATCAATAAGTGTATAGAAGTATTCGAGTTTTGCTGCTTCAAATTTTTCTTTATACTCCGCGTCATAAATTTCCTGAAATATATCTTTAAATGTATGGTCATACTGCTTTGAAATTGTGTCCTTTGTGGCAAACCAGATATCCTGATTAACATCAAGTGCGTAATTGAAGCATGAACGCGCAAAGCTCTTGATCGAATTATCGATATTATGCATTCCCTGGATAACGCCGGGTCCGTCAAATTCATGAATTGTCTGCTTTGTAACATCACCCTTTTCAGATGTGAAAACAAGTTCAGCCTTCCCTTTCTCCGGCACCCTGTATTCCACGTTTTTGTAAACATCGCCATAGGCGTGCCTTGCGATTGTAATCGGTTTTTTCCAGGCGGGAATAAATGGTGTTATGCGGGTTACAGTGATAGGAGCCCTGAAAACAGTACCGTCAAGGATCGCTCTTATTGTTCCGTTAGGGCTCTTCCACATCTGTGTGAGATTGTACTCCTTAACCCTTTCTGCGTTAGCAGTTATTGTGGCGCATTTAACTGCTACTCCATATTTTTTTGTGGCGTTTGCCGAGTCAATTGTAACCTGATCTTTAGTCTTCTCCCTGTATTCGAGGCCCAGATCATAGTAGTCGGTTTTCAGATCAATATACGGCTCAAGAAGTATATCCTTGATAAACTTCCAGATAATCCTTGTCATCTCGTCGCCGTCCATCTCGACGAGTGGTGTTGTCATTTTTATTTTAGCTGACATTAAAATCTCTCCTTATTTCATGTAAAATCAATATGATTGAGTATATAACCGGCAGGAGTATTTTTTTGTAGATAATATTTTTCTTGTAAATACTAAAATGGGTTTTACAGCTATTTTTTGGATAGACCTGATGAAAATCTTCAGGTCGCCTCACAACAATTCTAATATATTTTTTAAAGGTAGAATATGATAAAAATTGATATTCCGGGAATAAAGAAGATAAATGCTGAACATCTTGTTCTCGATTACAATGGAACAGTTGCTGTAGACGGAAATCTTATATCCGGAGCAGCAGATCTTCTGAATCAGATTTCATCGGAACTTGAAGTTCATGTTATCACTGCTGATACATTCGGAAAAGCGGCAGCGGAGCTTGCCGGTCTGAAATGCACTCTTGATATCATAGGTACAGGTGATCAGCAGAAACAGAAGTCCGGTTTTATTGCTTCTCTGGGATCTGAAAAGGTAATAGCGATAGGTAATGGATTTAACGATCTCCTGATGCTGAAGGATTCAGCACTCGGAATTGCCGTAATTCAGAAGGAGGGTGCGTCGGCAAAAGCTGTTGCAGCAGCGGACATTGTTGTAACATCAATTATAGATGCGCTGGAACTTATTCTTAACCCGCTCAGGATTGCAGCAACGCTGAGAGGATAACATGGCTGAGACGGAATTATTGTCCCAAATAATCTGTAATGTCAGGATACATACTGATTCTATCTTTAATATATCGGGGGAGAGGTGCAGAAACAGTAACCTGTTCATGAGTCATGGGATGTGAGAAGGATAAATAATGCGCGTGCAGTGAAATATTTCCATCTTCTGAAATTTCTTTTGAACCGTAAAATTTATCGCCGATAATCGGTATGCCAAGAGATGAAAGCTGCACTCTTATCTGGTGGCGCTTCCCTGTAATCAGTTCCACCAGCAGAAGAGCGGAAAATTCCGATATCTCCATAATCCGGTACTTCAGTGAAACAGCATCAGCACCGGGATCGTTTTCATCCGCAATATATCCCCTGTCCCGCTTACGAACAATGAACTGATTAAGATTAATCCATTGATTATCCGCAGTATTTTCCGGAGGAGGGGAAACAAGCGTGCAGTAAAATTTCCGTATTCCCCTCTCCTTTATCACCTCTGAAAGCCTCCCTGCTGACACAGATGTTTTCGCCAGGAGCATAATCCCTGACACCGGCCTGTCAAGCCTGTTCAATGCAGCACAGTAAACATCACCATCTTCGCCGCATTTTTTTTTCAGGTAATCAGTAACTGTTTCCTGCAGAGAAATCCGGCCCGTGCTGTCCCTCTGGGCAAGCATCCCTGCAGGCTTATTAACTGCGATTATATATTCATCTTCATAGAGAATCTCAGGCAACTCCGGCCCTCTTCTTAAATTCTTCAATGCCTATCTCGTCGATGAGCCCGCCTATGCGCTGATTCTTCTTCCCGTTCTCTTTATAGAATTTTATTATTCTGTCGACGACTTCCAGTGCTTCCTCTTCCGGAACATCTTTCATAAGTTCAACAGCAAGCCTCGGTTTCGAGCCTCCATTGCCGCCGACGAGTATTCTCCACCCGTTCTTCATACCCACAAGGCCGATATCCTTGATACATGTTTCAGCGCACTGGTTCGGGCAGCCGCTTACGCCGAATTTGAACTTGCTCGGAAGTTCCATACCGTGGTATATGCTGTCCAGCTTCATCCCGAGCGACAGGCTGTCCTGTATCCCTCTTTTGCAGAATGTTGTGCCGGGGCATGCTTTGATGCTCCTTACGCACAGTCCCACACCGGCTCCCGGAGTCATCCCGAGGTCATTCCATACATTGTCCACATCCTCTTCTTTCAGCCCTACGATAGCGATTCGGGCAGCACTTGTGATTTTAAGTGCTGCAACATTATACTTCTCAGCCACGTCAGCAAGTTTTCTAAGCGTATCAGGGGAAACAACTCCGCAAGGTATATGGGGCGCAACCGCGTAGGTCTCTTTGTCTCTCTGGATGATTACACCCTTCTCTCCATCCTGCATCATAAAAAGCCTCCTGTAGTTTTATATTTTACAAAATAGTTCTGAAGGGGGGATTCTTCAACGAAAAATTTTAATCCCCGCCTGGCGGAATAACTGTGAATATCATATATTGAGTATTTTCTGCATTTCAGCACTGCTCCCGGCAGTAAAATAGGGCTTCATGAACATGAAGTAGCTCCTTACACCTTTTTCAATAAGGGCTTCGATATCTGTTTCACCAGCCGCCCGGAGAAAAGATAACCGGTAATCACTGATAATCCAGAGGTTTTCAAGGTAGCAGTCTCTCTCTACCGCTGAATTAAATTTTTTTAGAATACCTTTTTCTTCAAGCATAAAAGTGAGGGATCTGAGCTTTTCATTTTTAAGCCTGTAGTTTTCTCTGTATCTTTTTTCAAGCTCCTCATCCCTGTCCAGCAGCATTGACACATCGTAATAGAATGATCGGTATTTGTAATACAGTAGATATATTCTGTGTATGATCTCAGCGTATTTACCGATGCCGTATGATGAAAGGTCTCCGGTGAAAAGCGCATCAAACTCCGAAGCTATTCTTTCAAAAATTTTCCTGATTATCTCCTCTTTGTTTTTGAAATGGTAATAGAATGTGCCGGTNNCCGAGCCTGTCTATTACATGATTTGTGGTAATCCTGTGAATTCCGATTTCGTTTGAGAGTTCTATTGTTGCATCGATAATTTTATTTTTCATAGTTTTTTATCCATTAGTAAATAAATATTCAATAAAATAAAGTAGTCGAATGTTTATTCGAGAGTCAATAATAATTACACTTTTTTTTATTTTTTTTATAAAAATGGTGGTTATCTGAAAACAGCAGGTTAAAATCAGGGGATAAATATCAAGGATGGTTATATGGCACTGAAGGTACATGAAATTTTTTATTCTCTGCAGGGTGAAACTACAACTTCGGGATTTACCTCTGTATTCATCAGACTTGCCGGATGTAATCTGGACTGCATCTGGTGTGATACACCCCAGGCTAAGTCCGGCGGAACTGATATGATTATTGATGAGATCATGGCAAAAGTGGAATCATTGGAACCATTTAATCATATCACACTCACAGGGGGTGAGCCTCTTATTCAGGGGGAGGCGATGGAGCTTCTGGACAGGCTTACAGATAACGGCTATGATGTGCAGGTTGAGACAAACGGGAGTGTTCTTTTCGACAGTATGCCCAGAGGTGTAAGAATTATTGCGGATGTTAAAACCCCTTCAAGCGGGCAGGAGGGCTCGTTTAAAATTGAGAATATCAAATTTCTTAAAAAGTATGATGAGGTTAAATTTGTTATAGGAATCATGGAGGATTATCAGTTCGCCAAGGATTTTATAAAAGCTCATCTTGCAGGAGTGGAGTGCGTCATAAATTTTGCCCCTGCGACAAAACTGATGGAACCATGGGCTCTGGCGAATCTCATTATAAAGGACAGGCTTAATGTGAGGCTTAATGTCCAGCTCCATAAAATAGCAAAATTTCAGTGACAGAGGTTAAATATCTCCGTAAATTGTTGTTGAAGATAAAGAGGTATTTAAGAATATGTTGTAACACTTGGGAATTCAGGTGTTCAAAAAGTAAGATTGAAACAACGTTATTGCGAACGTAGTGAAGCAATCTGTTTTGAATGGAATTTTTCAAGGGAAAATGAATCAAAGTAAACATAGCAGACTGCCATGGCCTTTCGTGCCTCGCAGTGAAATTGTTTTCAGGAATTAATTATTAAAGAATTTTAAATTAAGAAAGTAAACAATAACAGGAGTATAATCAATGGATTACGTCGGACATGTAATCAGGCCCCCATCTGAGGGATACAGCATGATAATTCAGGTCACAGTGGGGTGTTCACACAACATGTGTACCTTCTGCGGCGCATATAAAGATCTCAAGCCTAAGTTCTGGGTAAAGGACTGGGAAACTGTTAAGAGAGATATCGACGAGGCATCGGCCTACAGGTACGGATTCAAGAGGGCTTTCCTTGCTGATGGAGATGTTCTTATTCTCCCCACAGAGGATATACTGCGTATAATGAATTATATAAAGCAGAAAAATCCGAATATTGAGAGCATCAATGTTTACGGCAATGCGAAAGCTATTCTCCGCAAATCTCCTGAAGATCTAAAAGCGCTGCACCAGGCCGGGCTGAATGTAATTTACCAGGGGATTGAGAGCGGTAATAAAGATGTGCTCCGCAAAATCCGCAAAGGTGCTTTCCCTGAAAAGATGAAGGAGGCTGCTGCCAAAGTTATTGATTCAGGAATTAAGCTTTCACAGACTGTTCTTCTCGGCATAGGCGGTAAGGAGATGTCATTTGAACATGCGCGTGACACAGGGCGTCTTCTTGGTGAGATGTCGCCGGACTTCGCGTCAGCTCTTACTGTGATGATACTTCCGAACACTCCGCTGTTCCAGGAATACAGAGAGGGTAAGTTTGTTCTCCCGGATAAGTTTGAGCTTCTTGAAGAGCTTAAGATTATCATCAAGAACATGAATGTTAGAAGGAAGTGCTACTTCACTTCCAATCACGCGTCGAACTATCTCCCTATAAAAGCCAATCTCCCTGAAGACCAGGCGGCTGTGCTTAAGATGATAGACAAAGTTGTCACAACAAAGAATGAGAGTATACTCAGACGGGAAGAGACAAGGGCGCTTTAGAAGCATTGTATCAGTTTTGAATGACTCGATTATATAAATAAATAAAACCGGTTTTTTTAAGGAGGAAATTATGGATGATTCCATGGAGAAAGCTCTCCGGCAGATGGCTGAGGAGTTGAAAGATAATCCCGCCCAGGATAAGCTGAAGCTTATTGAAAAAGTGAGCAGGGATTGTAATCTCACACCTGTACAGACTGAATTTTTAACTGACAAATATCTGCTGAACGCTTAAAAATTCCTGCGCATAACAGGGCCGGAGAGGATAAAGTTTCCGCTTTATTCATCCGGCTTTTTTATTTCAGGTTTATTCTACTCATCAATAAGTTCAACAATGGATGGCATGGTTGAAACTATATCTTTCATGGCAGAAGTAACTTCTTCAATCCTTGCTTTTACAGACTCAATGCTTTTATCTGTCTCTTCATCACTTTTTCCTTTGAGTTTTTTTTCTTCAAGGATGTCAAGTGTTTCAAAAAAATCCATGAGGTATATATTGAACCGCTCACATGCATCGTTAACCATATTATAAATCCGTACAGTTTCAGGATTTTCAGATTCAACATATTTCATTTTGAGTCTGTACAAAGGCTTCATTTAAGCTCCTCTTGACTAAAAAATAATCATCAGCCTCTTCCGTTTGCAGAAGCAGAATCTTTAATTTATTTTATTTTTGTTTTATTCTT
>DINC01000093.1:6648-8533 GCA_002425885.1 Spirochaetia bacterium UBA5550
TGTTTAATATTTTTTAAAAATCATAAACCCTGTGCCAATAATAGTTGCGTCTTTTCCGGGTATTTTATTCACTGCCGCCGTATATCAGGTGCAATTTTGTATAAAACGCTCTGAATGATTGCAGGAGTAAAAATGAAAAAAATTTATGTAATAGGCCACAAAAATCCGGATACTGATTCCGTAGTCTCAGCAATAGCGTATGCTGCACTAAAACAGGAACTTGGTGAAAAAAATGTATTCCCCGCGAGAGGGGGGAAAGTCAACCTCCAGACAGAATATATTCTTAACAGATTCAATGTTCCCCAGCCTGAATTTGTCAGCGATCTTGTCCCGCGGGTGAAACACCACATGAGCGGTGAACCGGTCACTCTGCCGCATGGCACTCCTTTGTGGGAGGCAATGCAGGTGCTTTCAAGCAACAGGTTCAGGATGATTCCATTAATCGGTGATGATAACAGGTACATGTCAACTCTTCATCACAATACTTTCGCTGAACATATATTGAAGAAAATAGATCCCCAGAAAAACAGCGTTATATCAACGTCAGTAAGTCATCTTACAAAAACCCTGAGAGCCCAGCCTGTGGTTGTCAGAAATGAGAAGGAAGTTTTCAGCGCGCAGATAGTTGTCGGGGCATCAGAAATTGAAACTCTCAGGGAGTTTATTGATCTGATGCCCGTTGATAACACCATTGTAATAGTAGGCGACAGGGAGGATATTCAGAGGTACGTAATCGAACGGAAAGTCCGGGTGCTCATTGTTTCTGCCGGCAGGATGATAAGCAAGGAATTGAAGGAGCTTGCCGCGAAAAATAATGTATCGGTTCTTATTTCACCGTTTCACACAGCCGGGGCTTCATGGCTTGCTCTCCATTCAATGCCTGTGCATTACGCGGGGGATGCCACACTTAAGCCGGTAGCTGCTGATGATTATATAAGGAATATCAGAGAAAGGTTTTCTGATTCTGTTTCCCGCTCCCTCCCTGTTGTTGATGAGGATATGAAGGTTATAGGTGTTCTCTCTCAGAGCGACCTGATGAAGGAACCCAATGTGGGAGTTATACTTGTTGACCACAATGAGCTGACGCAGGCTGTTGATGGAATTGAACAGTTGCGGATAGTTGAAATAATAGACCACCACAGACTCGGCAACCCGCCCACGGGTTACCCGATCACATTTATAAACAGGCCTGTGGGATCAACATCAACAATTATAGCAAACCTTTACAGGGACTATATGATTCCTGTAAGAAAGGATATTGCATCAATTCTCCTGGGGGGTATTCTCTCTGATACGCTTATACTCAGGTCAGCAACAACAACCCGGATAGACATTGATACTGCTGAATACCTCTCCCAGATTACAGATCTGGATATGGAGGAGTTCGGCAGGGACATAACCTCCGCAGCTTCAATGATAAGCAGCAAGCCGGTGGAAGAGATTGTAAATATGGATATGAAGCTTTATAATGAGGGCGCTTATTCATTCGCTGTGAGCCAGGTTGAGGTAAACTATCCTGATGAAATAATGGAGAGGTCCGATTCTATTCTTGAACACCTTGCAGATATTGCCGAGCAGAAGGATCTCCTCTTCGGTTCACTTCTTGTTACAGATTTAAACCAGTTAAGCAGTTATCTTTTTATTAAAGGGAAAGATGNNATAGTGATCATGTGTATTTTCTGAAAGATGTTCTTTCCAGGAAAAAACAGCTTATGCCGTATATTGCGGATATTATCAGAAGATTCTGATTTTTAAATAAGCTGCTCTTTTCACTTGACAGGACTCTAAAAGCAGATAGTATTTGGAAAAAGCATTTATTAAACGGAGAGAAAAATGGGCAGGATTTTATTGGTTATTATTACCCTTTCAGTAATACTTACAGGGT
>DINC01000256.1:0-10386 GCA_002425885.1 Spirochaetia bacterium UBA5550
TTATATATGATTCATCCTCAATAATTTCTGTAACTATCTGGCTGTCACACTCGGCTCCAATGGCTATTTCGAACTCCTTTTTTTCGGCGTTGTATTTCTGCCTTATGTGGGGCCAGTCCTCGGGGAGAAAACAGTTTACAGCAAGGAGATCAAATACTATGGAATAAAGCTGTTCAGCGGAGATTATAGTTTCACCGTTTCTTGTAATGGCAAGATCGCATCCATCATTTCTGAACTTTATACCGCTTCCTAAATTATCACTTTCCATAAAAAAAGCCTCCGGGAATAACCTTCTGCGGATGCAGTAATAATACAACCAAAATCTGACTATTTCAAAATATTTTTCAGTATATCATCACGCCTCTTTTTTCTGACAATGGAGAGGCCTAACCTTCCAAAGAGGTTAAACAGGGGTAGCGCGGCAGGGAGTAGTTTCTCTGAAAACGGGGTAAGGTAACTTATTTTTATAAGCATACTATAAAATTCATCAAAGGTTTGAGCCCGGAAGAATATCCGGTCACCGGTTCTATCAAGTTTCCATCTGCGCGCTATCTTTTCAGCAGCAGGTTCCCCATCCCTGACCTTAAGCTCAACATTGCAGGGGGTTGTCATTATGTATGGAGGGGTATCAGTGTTTAACAGTGATCCCGCTGCTGCCGCAGCAAGTCCCTCTCTCCATTTTTTCTTATCTTTAAGAGGGGAGGATTTATCTATCTGATAAACATCAATCCCAGGTATAGAATCAGCAGCCTCTCTGCATGCTTCCGGACAGCCGGAAAAGAATACCGGCTTTACGCCATGACTGTATAGAGATGACGCAAAAATCTGAAGCTCGGATACAGGCTTTCCGTCAGCCATGATATATCCGTGCCGGGATGTGAGAGTATGAGCAAGAAACCCGCTGCTGCCTGATGACGAATGCATCCCTGTAAAGATTACAGCATCACAGCCATACACTGAACCTATTCCCGGAACAGGTGAATTTCTGTACCCTGATACAAGCATGGCGCGGCTGTTCATTAATTCCGGGAGAAGATTATATCCGGTACGGTGAAAATCCTTGATTACAACCTGTTCAGCGCCTGCCGCAAAGAGAGCATCTGTTACACCCCTTACATCCAGGGACATATCGATACAGGCATCATACCACTCGACAGTATTGAACGATGAAGCGCTGTAGCTCATGCATCCCGAGCTCCCTTCAATGTCTGCTATAATAAGAATTTTTTTATGCATTTCAGTTGCGGGGGTAATTGTTCCGGATAAATTGTTTTGCTTTGGAACAGACTTTAATTATCTCTTCCATAAGTTTCATCGTGTCATAAGGCTTGGCAATATATGAATCCATCCCTGCATCCATACATTTTTTTATATCATCAGGATAGACATGCGCAGTCACAGCAATTACCGGAATTCTGGATCTTCCGTTAAACCTCTCCTCCTCCCTGATGAGACTTACTGCCTCGAAACCGTCGATCTCCGGCATATTAATATCCATAAAGATCAGATCATAATTCCCTGTGCGGTACTTCTCTAAACACTCCCTGCCGTTTAATGCAGAGTCGATTACAAATCCTCTTTTTGCGAGAATTCTTTCAAGAAAAATCCTGTTAATAACTTCATCTTCAACAATAAGTACAGATATAGTCCCGGCGGCAGTACGATCCTCTTCAATAAGAACCTCTTCACTTGCAGAGATGGTGTTTTCATCAAAGCGTGCCACACAGGGAATTTTAACAGTGAAGGTACTCCCCATGCCCGGCTTGCTCACCACATCTATCGTGCCATCCATCATCTTAACTATGAGACGCACTATTGAAAGTCCCAGCCCCAGGCCGCGGTTCTTGGCCTCTCCTTCACCCTTGATCTGTGTGAATGGTTTAAATATCTCCTTCATCTTGTCAGGCGGTATCCCCACACCTGTGTCTGACACTGATATCACCAGGCTGTTGTTATAATGTACATCAAGGGTAACATACCCCTCTCTGGTATATTTCACGGAATTGTTTACCAGGTTAAATATAATCTGGCTGATCCTGTCCCTGTCTGTCATCAGTGTCACACCGGGACCGCCCCGCTTCATCCTGAAATCAAGACCTTTCTCCCTTGCCATCATCTCCATAACAGGTGCAATATTTCCCGCGAACTCATCGAGATCAACTGATGATATTTCAAGCCTGAATTTTCCTGAACCTATGCGTGTATAATCCACAAGATCAGTCAGTATGCGGAGAAGATTATCGGATGAAAGCCGGAGCATCTCAAGGAGCCCCTTCTGCTCATCCGTAAGCGGTGTTGCCTCAAGGAGTTGCGACATTCCTATAATACCATTCAGCGGAGTGCGGAGTTCATGGCTCACTCCCGCAAGGAATACCGATTTAGCTTCATTCGCCTTTTCAGCTTCGGTGCGGGAGATAAGTGCAGCTTCTTCAGCACGGGATGATTCCTCAAGAGCTTCTTCAAGGAGGGCCTTTATTTCATTGCTCTTCTCGAGTTCTCGGTTAAGCTCTTCTGTTTTCACTTTCACTTGAGTTTGCAGGGCTCTGTTCCATAAGTATATCCCTGCGGCAAAAATTATAAGCAGAATAAAAATAATTATACCGGCGATAAATGCCGGGTGATAAAGAAGAGTTCTCTTTTCATACACACCGAACCATTTATCATATATGGCATCATATTCACCTGTACTTTTCAGCAGGCTTAAACCCTCATTCAGTTTTCCAAGAAGCTCTGCATCACCCTCTTTAACTGCGATACAGTACCTCTGCTGTAAAATTGAATCACTTATAGTTTTTATATTTTTCAGCCCGAGTTTAGTTCTGAGTATCTCTCCCTGTATAAAAGAGACTATAGCGCAGTCCCCCTCTCCTGCTGACAGAGCACTTAGAGTTTCACTCCAGTCTCTCTTTACAATAATCCTGCACTGAATCCTGTTATTTATGAGATAATCATGACCAAGATCACCATCCTGGACAATTACATCTTTTCCGGTGAGATCATTATAGCTTTTAAGAGAGCCTCCCTCTCTTATATATATGACGTATGAAGTGAGGAAATGAGGTATGGTAAAATCGGCTTTCTTATCACGTTCTCCGGTTTTGTACATCCCTGTAACAGCATCAATTTCCCCTTTTGCGAATTTTTCCCTTACATCGCGCCATGGTGCAAGCTGAAGCTTTATATTCAGATTCATTACGCGGGAAAGACTTCTGAATATTTCAATATTAAAGCCGGAAGGATTCCCCTCTTCATCAATAAACTCAAAGGGGGGGAAATCGTGATCACCCATTACATTCAGAGTTTTCTCTGATGAATTCTTATCACTCTCTGCATACATGACATGCGAGATTTTGTCAGGGGGATTACCGCACGACAGGAGTAGCGCCGCAGCAAAAACTGCGGATGCGATGATTACCGGTATTTTATTCCTGATGATATACATAAGTTCTTTCGCCGTTTTATCGCTGTATTTTACAGGGAATTCTGCCGCAGAAAAATAGTCTGTTAACGTCATACCGACGCTTATTTAAGTTATATTATTATTCAAACATTTTCAAGATGTTTTTACTATAAAAGAGTTTTTTATAAATTTTTGAATATCAAAAAATATGAAGATCAGCGCTTTTTATTCATTTAAATCGAACAGCAAAAGATGCTTTTTCAGACAGGTGTACACCGGACATTATACTTATGCAGGATCTTCACAGGCATACATGACATCTTGGCATCACGGAGAGTCTCTATCCCCAGATCTTCACACCTGTTAATATAAAGTGCGTCAGAAAATTCATTCTTCACAAACTCCCTGACAGCGTAGAGATACAGGCCCTGTATATGCATATCCCCCTTGCCTGAAATAATGAATCCGGTATCACCGCACAGTTCACCGGCAAGAAAAGCTTTAATGCGTCCGTCCAGTTTAACCACTCCACCCTTCAGATCAAGTTCTTTAAAATTCCTTAAAAGAATAGCGGATTCGCTGGCATCTGCGTCATAACCTTTCTGTTCTCTCCACAGTTCAATTAATTCAAGACATTCAGGTATATCAGCATCATTCAGCGGGGAATACTGATGATCCGGAAAGTGTTTCTCGAATGACCTGATCTTCTTCCTGAAATGCTTATAACCTGAACCGCTCATTGATACAAAATCAATCCTGTTATAAATATAATCTGAATAATCCCGGTCATAAGTTACAGTATACTCGTAACCGGGGACAGATTTAATCAGCGGTATATATTTCTCATCAACATGAGAAATATAAAAATCAAGCCCCTGTTCCCTGAACCACTTATAATAGTAGTCAATAAAATCTTTAATTCTGCTCTCCACATCCCCCAGGGGCATAAGGAGAGATGGCGTAAAGTCTCCGCCGGTGCAGATGATACATGTAAGATTATCGAAGCAGGAGAGCTTTAATGAATAATAATCAGCCCACATAAACAGGGAGCTGAATGTAAAATCTGAAATCATGGGTGAAGATACCATATAATTTTTCAGGTAGCTCACCCTCTCTGCTATTGAAAAATCACGCAAGCCTGCCTCTGTCATATAATTATGCTGCCTGCTTCCGTGCTGCGACCGCATGCATTACGAAGAAAACTACTGCAAGCACGCTCATCGATATGGCGATAAGAAGCATACCGGGCCGGATACCCAGCAGCATCGCTGCACCGAAAATAATAGGTCCCGCTGCAAGCCCGATATTGGTCATAAACTCATTTACAGCAAGGGCTTTCTCCACTCCGTATTCGTTCACTTCTTTAATCTTATCTGTATAGAATATATACACCGCGCCATTGCCGTATCCTTCGCTTATACCCATTATAAAGATTGTGATGATGGCGCCCGTAATATTCCCTGTAAAGGCGAACACAAGGAGGCTGAATGACCACATAAAAATACTGGAGATCATTGTCCATTTGAGACCGATCTTTTTAACGCTGACTGAATAGAGAAGAGGGCCAAGATAGAACATCGCCATACCGTTAAGGATGAATGCACGGCCAACATCCGTTGTGCTGAATCCGGCGCCCTCCGCCACTATAAGAAATGTATACTGAAGAAACATGTACGCAACAGCATTAGGTACACATATCAGGAGAAAAAATCCCCACACCATGGGCTTTGAAAGGAAAGAGAGGAGAGACATACCCCCTGCCCCCTGTGCTGCCGGTTCAGCAGATTTAACAACATTGTCACTGGATGTTTTTTCAATCACAAATAGTATAAACATTATTACAAGGGGGATAAGCAGTGCTGAAGCGAAGAATACCGCACGGTATGAAACATGGTCAGCAATCTGGCCGCCTATGACAACACCTACATTTATACCAACCACAACTCCTGCGATAAGATTGGAGAAGGCAAATCCACGTTTGTCAGGGTTCCCCTCTGTGTTAATAAATCCCCGTGCAGCCATCTGGAGAAGGCCCCGGCCTATACCGGTGAAGAACATCATTAGCGTAAACATTATGAATGTTGTGGAAAGTCCGGTAAGGAATAACCCTGCGGCAGCCATGAGAAGCCCCACAACAAAAAGTTTTCTCCATTTCAGTTTAGGCATTATAATTCCGGCTATAATGGTGCCTATTACAATTCCGGACGTTGAGAGGGTAATTGGGAAAGCGCCCGCCATCTCCGGAGTCATCCCCATGAAGCTTTTCCCTTCAAGCAGCTTTATCGCGTAAACAGGAATAAATCCAAGGGGGAGGCTGAAGGTAAACTCATAGAGGAATCCAAGGAACCTTGAAAAGCTGACCCTGTCGTATGGCGAACTGCTGTTCTGAAGATGTCTTTTTTTGCTCCATAAAACATTTGAGAGGAGAGATATCTCGATGAAGATCATAAGAACCAGTATAATTGCGGTGATTACCTCAATTATAACGTTTCTTCTTACGGCACGGTTCTCCATATTAAATGCATAGAAGTTCTTCCCTATTTCAATAACAGCAGTAACTTTACCGGAGGAATCCTTGATCGGACCTATTGCGTATATCCAGTCGCCTGTTGAATCTGAATACTTTTCAGTGTATATCTCTCCGGTTTTTACTGATTCCAGGTAGAGGTTATCCTCTTCACTCCTGAGCCAGTCGTACGTCTGAAAAGGGGCATACGAGTCATTCTGGGTCATAAGGGAAGCGAGCTCACCACCGTAATTTTTATAAATGACAAAATAAAACTCTGAATTCTCTGCTTGATTATAGCCGCCGAAAACATCGATCATCCTTGAGCGGAATTTTTTATATTCATCATTGTAATAATCCGATTGTCTGTTAACCAGTTTATTAATGACGTCTCCATTCAGAGTGCTGCTGAGCCCCTGTGTAAGGCCCTTAATTCTGTTCTCTGTTTCATTCATATACCTTTTGTCAAAGTTCGGCATCAGTACATTTATTGCAATAATCATGGTTATAATCATGATTACAATAATCCCTGTTATATTGACAAAATTTCTCGGCATGGTTCTTTTAAGGCCGTAGATGTAAAAATCACGGATAATTATCACAAGGGAAACCGCGATAAAAGCAATTATAGCAAAAAGAAAAACATCTCCGGCTACGGTTCCCCCTGAACGTATTGCTGAATTCTCTGCAGAAATAATTTTACCCTCAAGATCAGCCCTTATTAAATACGAACCGTTTGTAAGGCAGATATTTCCGGAAGTTACGGCAAACCTGTAAAACATTTCAAACCCGCTGCCGGTTGATGCCGAAATATCATCAGGAGTTAAAAGTATTTTACGCTCACCCTTATCAGTGAAGGAGTAAAGCCTGGACTGCATGATATCAAGCATATAGACCGGCCCCCCCTCTGTTATCTGCACCCACCCCGGCACAGTAAGTTCGCCGGGCTTTTTACCTGATGCGAATGTGCCGGCACTGTCTCCGCTATACATAAGGGATTTCACTCCATCCCTGATCCTGTAGAGATTACCCTGCCTGGTTAAATAAGCATAATTCCTGTTATTAATAACATCAACTGAAGTAATGAGTGATAGAGCATCAGTCAGTTTAAAGAGCAGGCTTTCAGTATGTGAAGTCGCACCGCTGCCGGTTTTGTGTTCTGAGTAGAGAACTTTATCTCCATCAAGTCTTACCCAGCTTAAGATTCCCTTGCTGTATCTCAGATGCACAATTGCCCAGTTAATCGCAAGACGGCTCTCAGGCTCACT
This sequence comes from Spirochaetia bacterium UBA5550, assembly GCA_002425885.1. Taxonomy (GTDB): domain Bacteria; phylum Spirochaetota; class UBA4802; order UBA4802; family UBA5550; genus UBA5550. The sequence goes on from DINC01000256.1 coordinate 7,175, forward strand.
GTATTTGTGGCTGTAGATTACTTTTTTGTCCCCGCCCGCGCTGTCATACCTCGCTATATACTCTTCAATGGTGAAGAGCCCCTTTGTATCCTGCACATAAAAATGGATATAAATATTCCCCGATTCATCCGCAGCGATATTCTGCATGCACTCCGGGCCCAAATCCTTTTTCTGTTCTGAATTTATAGAATATTTCACCTTGCCGTCACTGCCTATTACAAGCGCGCGCTGTTTTCCATTATCAATGACATACCTTACATTGTCAGCTGTTGTTACAAACCTGTAGGGTGATGAAAGCTCAAACTCTCTGCTGAAAGGATTGGCTCTGAAGCTGCCGGCATTGGCAGCCAGGTAGTAAACGGAAAAAAGCAGAAGAAGAAAGGATAACCAGAATCTTTTAGGCATAAAATTACTCCTTGCTGTCAAATATAAACATACGTCCTGAGGCGGCATTTTCACTGACGGCCTCGCGGCTCATCTCAAGATACATAACTGCCGCAGGATCGTCTTTGTCAGATTCAAGCACTTCATTGAACCACGCCACCGCATGATCAAAGTTCCCTTTATGATAAGCCTTTATCGCCGACTCAAAAGGTTCCTTTGTTTCAATCCGCTTTAACTTCAATTTATCATCAAGGGCATCAAGAATCTCAAAAATACCAACAGGTTCATTTTTACCTTTGACCTGAACATTCCCCAGAAACCTGTAATTATATTTTTCAGGATTTGAAAGGGAATTAAGCGTGCTCTTGCTGATCAGGATCCCTGTACCGTAGCGCTTGGTGAGTGACTCGATCCTGGAGGCAATATTAACACTGTCAGAGATAACAGTGGAGGACATCCGCTCCTCCTCTCCGACGATGCCTAACATTACCGGGCCTGTGTATATACCTATACCTATGGCGATTGCCTCTCTCCCTATGTTTATCCTTGTTGAAGGATCAATGCATGTTTTTTTATACATTGATATAGCGGCATCCAGAGCATCATTGGCATCAGGGAATAGCGCCATGATGGCATCACCGATATACTTGTCTATGAAACCGTTATGGAGCCTGATCTCAGGGCCTGTGAGAGAAAGAAACTGATTCACAAACCTGAAGTTCTCCTTCGGCGTAACAGCTTCACTGTGTGATGTAAAAGACCGTATATCAGAGAACATAACGCTCATAAAACCCTGGGCGTGGTCACCCAACTTAAGCTCTGTTATATTTTTAATCTTAAGATACTCCATAAACTGGTACGGCATAAACTTAAAGTATATCCGGTTAATCTCAGATATCTCGCTGATATAATTCCGTATTGAATCCGCCATGCTGTTAAATCCGTCACCGAGATCCTGCACCTCGTCGCGCGTGCGGATTGTAACCCTGGCATCCCAGGCGCCCCCTGCAATCTGCTGCACACCGTTTCTGAGATTCCTGATCGCAGTCATCATGAAATACGAAACAAAGATTATAACAACGGCAATAATTGATATCGAGATCAGCATGACCTTCATTATCTTCTGAAAAAATATCTTTTCATAATTTTTAAAATTGTAGAGGTCTGCCCCGATTTCAGCAATTGCCACTATTTCACCCTTTGAATTACGCAGCGGCGCGTTGCCGAAGAGCCACATCCCCTCCTGGTCTTCAGAAAAATCTGTTACAATATTTCCTGCCATAACTTCATCAATATACCCGCCTTCCGGGTTATATTCGTAGGGCCAGTAGACCTGTGTTGAATCATCGTAGTCTATCATCATGTACTGCCACTTCCCGATCTTTCTGTGGATCAGAACATAAAAAGGCGCGCTCCATTCATCGCGGTTATAGTTAAGTACAGAATGAAGGCTCTCTCTCAGCAGCATATATCTTTCACTCATATAGTCATGAGGGTCTTTTATAGATTCAACTATATCACCATCTATTTCCTGCGGTACAAGATTAAGAAGCCCGGTGAGCCTGTTGACCATCTCGCGCTTTATCCTGGTGGAATAATCACTCTGGATATACCAGCTTGTAAAAAACATAACAGCAATTACCATAGGCACATATACCCCTATCTGCTTTAATATAAGGGGGATGCTGTAGTGAAGTATATATTTATAAATCTGAAATATCATAATAAACAGAGTCACAGCTGCGGCAATAGCTGAGAAAGCCCAGAAAAACCTGAGAAATACATCACTGTTATTAATTCTCAGTTTTGAACTGTAGGTTTTAAAAGTCTCCCCTTCGCTGTAAATTAAAGTGTCGCCGAATATTTCGATCACCGACCCGTCATTGAATGCTTTCATATTTTTTATGCGCTCTTCATAAGGGGGGAGAGAGAGTTTCTGCAGGTCAGATGGGCCGATGAGCTGACTGACATTATTCCTCTCATCTATTTTATATATCCCTCTTTTTTCGAGGTCACTGAATACAATTGAACCGCCAGATATATACGATATATGTCCGGGAACAGATTTCTCACCTTCGGTGTCCCATTTCCCGTCATAGGCTAAAGAGGTTCTGCCATCAGGGGACATCCTGAAGATCTCGCCCTTCTTTGTCAGATACACAGAGCCCCCTTTCATATCAGGATCAATACCCTTTACCGGCATACCTGACAGTTGACCGGTAAGTACTGAATCCTTCTGTACTAACGTGCTCTCTCTGCTAATCCTGACAAGGTCAATGCCGTCCGGATAAATATAATACGCGCGGATTTCATCATTCTGCTCATGCAGACTGGTAAGCCTCCCCCATCTTACAGGCGCGTCTTTGTCGTCATAATTTTTACGGAACATAACTCTGTCGAATTTACCTTCAGGTGTAAACCGCAGAATCTCCTCCCTGTCAACTGCGTACCTGTTAAGGGAATTGACAATATTAATCAGATATATATAACCATCCCCCCCTTTATGGACAGATGAAGCATAAAAGAATGACTCATCATCTCTTGAACCGCCGTTTATAATATTCAAGATTAAACGGTCCCTGTTAAAGATCATTACACGGGTCTTGGAATTATCTATTACATAAAAATTTCCATCAATACCCTTTGACGCAAAAAAAGGATGCTTCAGATCCTCATCAAAATTAAAAGGATTAAGGGCTCTATGTTCTAATTTGAATAAAAGAAAAAAAATTGAGAGTATGAATATAATGAGCGGGGAAAAACGCATGAGAAGAGTCAGTTTTGATTTCACAGGGTTCCATCCTATGCTGTTTTTAAAAAGGGATGCC
>DINC01000256.1:10426-14772 GCA_002425885.1 Spirochaetia bacterium UBA5550
CTGATGTTAACAAGATAATACAAATAGCCGGAGAAGATGCAAGTTTTATTCGGTCTTATTAATTTTTGAATATTATTTTTTCCGGTTTTTATGATATACTCAAATATAAAGTCGTTTAAAAAACGGAGATGATAAACATTAAACGTTTTACGGCATAAACAATTACACTATTAGAGCCAAAGTCTGACGATAAGTGAACCGGTGATGACCCTTTATAAAATTATACAGCGGATTGTCAGTACTTCTGGCTGAGATGTAAAATAGATCTCCATATATGATACGCTATCCTGTCGATCCACCTCATCGCTTCAAGATGTTCAAATCCCATATCAGGATTCATCCCCCCCTGGGCGATATCACCAATCATTTCTGTACGTTTTTTACGCCGGAGATCTGCAAACATCGCGGATATATGTTCCACGTTATGCAGAGGGGCTTCGGGGATCTCCCCGTCAAGCCATTTTATAATCAGGTCAAATTCTCCAAGCTGGCTTAAAGTAAGTTTACGAAGATAGTCTGAACGTGCGGTGGTGCAGACATTATCAAACTCACGGCAGGCTTCAACAAGACGCGTCAGGTGCTCCATGGCATGTATCACATCAAGATGCTGACGATGCACCTGATTTGAGTCAGGGGATGAAACAACAAATGACAGATACCTCCGTGTTTCATTCAGTGCGACATCGACTGAGCCCAGGCTTGAAATTGCCTCGCTATAAGATTTTTCACCAACAACCAGATCGCGAACTGCGGTAAGAACAACCTTCCCCACCTCAACAATAGTAAGCCTTGCAGTTTCAACTGCAACATGGGGAACTGTGGCAACACGGTAATCGAGAAAGCGTGTAAGAACAGGGCCTCTCTCCGGTATAAGCCGCCCCATGAGCACAGCAATGGGTTTGTATAGAGGAAGCCAGAATATAATTCCAAGCAGATTGAAAGCAGTATGAAGTGTACATATTATAATAGACGGAGAAGAGGTCCCGAAATATCCGCAGAGCTTAATAACCGGAGGTATAAAAAAATCAACAAAAGCAAAAAGAATAATACCTGTGGTAAGGTTGAAAAATATATGCACAAGTGCTGAACGTTTACCTGCAACAGATGCCCCTATAAATCCAAGCAGCCCGTAATATACCTTACCTGTATTGAGCCCCACAACAAGGAGTGCAGCCTGTTCCATTGTGACAGTTCCTGAGCCCAGCGCTGCCAGTGTTGCAACTATAGCCACAGTGGAAGACTGAAGCAGGAAAGTAAGAAGAAAGCCCATACCTGTGAGTATAAAACGATCATGCCATGATGAATAACTATATCCTGCAAGCTGAATAAACCCGCCTGTTTCCCGCATACCAGCCTGAAGAATATCAGCACCGAGAAACAGAAGGCCGAATCCGGCTATGGCCATGCCGATTGAAGTCTTTTTCCCTTTAAGAAAAAGTTTCATCAGAGCTCCCACTGTTATGAGCGGAAGTGTAAAAGTGCTTATATGAAATTTAAACCCCACAAGGGCAACTATCCATCCCGTGGATGTAGTGCCGAGATTTGAACCGAAAATAATACCGATTGCCTGCGGCAGCGACAGAAGCCCGGCATTGACAAAACCTATTGTGGCAAGAATTGTGGCGCTTGATGAATTGATAAGCACGGTTATCCCTGTTCCGGTCATAACACTGGTCAGCGGATTTCCTGTAAAACGGCTGAGGAGTTTCTTGACACTGTCACCTGCAAGAGACTGAAGCCCCTCAGACATGATAGCCATACCGAGAAGCACAAGGCCCACTCCGCCGATAATGTTCGCTGTCATTGTAAGGATGCCGCCCATACCCCACCGCCACATTTTTGATTAACAGAAATTTTAAGCTGAATATCAACAAACTTATTTGTAAAGCATTATTAATGGACACACGCAAATAAGATAGCGTTATACCTTAAAAAACATTTCATGTATCTGATTTACCTCGAGCGGCGTTTTCTCAAAAATTACGATAGAATTCATCAGCAGGTTCTATTCTGTACTTTCAGAAAGACCACATAAAAGCTTAATATCACACCACGGCTGCGGTGTTAAGAACTTCATCAATGATTTTATTGAGCTGTTCGATAGTTATGGGCTTCATAAGGATTCTGGCGAATCCGCTGGTTTTATCATCTTTATTATCAAGGCCCGATGTGTACCCGGACATAAGTATAACAGGGAGTTCAGGGCAGAGGGAAGCAATCCTTTTTCTCAGTTCATTTCCGCTCATGCCCGGCATCATCTGGTCAGTTATCACAAGCTGGATATCATCAGCGGTCTCACTAATTATGTTAAGTGCCGACTGTCCGCCCCCCGCGTCAAATACAAGGTATCCCACTCTCTTAAGTCCTGCAACAATGGTTCTTCTTACGAGAGGATCATCATCCACAACAAGAATTCCGATTTCAGCTCCATCGGGCCGGGGGATCACCCTTCTCCTCTCTACAACCGCAGGGAAATGGAGATAGAAGCTTGTACCTCTGCCCAGTTCACTTTCAACTCCTATTGAACCGCCGCTGCCCACGACAAACTGATGAACAACACTTAAGCCGAGTCCGGTGCCTGAACCCACAGGTTTTGTTGAGAAGAAAGGCTCAAATATTTTATCCCTTATATCCGGAGGTATGCCATCTCCTGTATCTGTAATTTCAATCTGCATGTATCTCCCTTCCGCCAGTGTCAGTGTTTCGGGACGTGAGCCCTCTGAAGGGAGAACAGACTCCCTGACATAAATGTCGATAGTCCCTCTGCTCCTCCCTGCCATTGCATGGGACGCATTGGTCACCATGTTTACAATAAGCTGCTGAAACTGGGTTATATCAGTATAAATCAGATCATCCGTCTCAAAAGCATGCAGGTTTAAATCGATGTTTTCAGGGAGAGTAATTTTTACCAGGTTGAACATGTCGTTTATTGTCTGACCCACACTGAAATATATTTTAAGCGAAGTATATCCTTTACCAAGTGTCAACATCTGCCGCACGAGGGCTCCTGCATTGTTGCCCGATTTTTCAATAATATCAACATATTCAAGGAGCGGGCTACCGTTCGGGATATCATTACGGAGAAGCCCCGCAGAGCCCAGAATACTCACCAGCATATTGTTGAAATCATGTGCTATTCCACCTGCCAGGGTTCCCATTGCCTCCATCTTTTTAAGCTGAAGCATATACTCCTGCATCGCCTCCTTTTCGGACTCAGCCTTATCGCGGTACATCTTCTGCTCCTCAATGGCATCAAGCATCAGGTTTATCCCGCCAGCAAGGTCATCAAGCTCATCCCACTCGCGGACTTCAAGTCTCTTTGAAAGATCCAGAGTGTCGCGGACATTGCGCACCTCTTTCAGCATCTTTTCAAGCCTTGCAAGAACAAGCCTGTTGATCAGGTAATGAGTAAGGAACCCTGAAACTGCAAGCACAAGTCCAAGGACAACATAGAACATCATCCTGGCCCTGCGGCTCTCCCTGTTGATATCACGTCCGAGATGAGAGACAACCACACCGGAATCGATACCGTTTATATCTCTCAATATTATATTCAGGTGTACTATCTCCTGTTCAGTGTAGATAAAATAGTTACCTGTTCCCTGTACCTCAGCTAATGATGAAGCTTTCTCCGGAGAGATATCCGCGATATTAACAGTGATGCCAGCAGTATCCGAAAATCTCTGAAGAAACGCGCTATCCACTTTTCTCACATGTATAAAACAACCTGCGGGCTCCCCGGCATTTTCATTACGCAGTATTGGATGGCTTGAAATAATGAACAGTTCATCTCCATTTTTAATTAGCCCGTTAAGGAAAGGAGTTTCACCTGACACAACCTTGCGTGCAATATTGCCCAGGGTCTGATCCCATCCGGCACCGGCAGCTGCGAGGGATGCTCCATCATTGTTCAGAATAAATCCGGTCTTTCTTCTGCCGTCAGGATAAAAGATAAAAGCTCCGTAGATCCGGAGGTTTTTAAAAACATCAGGATTAATGTTTACCTCGATGTATGCCGGGTCAGAAGTTCTGACAAAATCATAGGTATCGGTCCACACTGCATAGTCATGGGTTATACGCTGCATTGAATCAGCTTCCAGTGTAAACAGCTTTTCAATCCTTAAAGCATTATCCCTGATCCACTCCTTCTCAAGTCTTTGAAAACTCTCCCTGATCAGAAAATCCACCCCTATACCCGCAGTTAATATCAGAGAAAACAGAACTGTGCCGGTAATAAGAATAACCCTGGCACGCAAAGAGAGGTGCCCGATCCTGTTTTTAATCTGCCGGAATAATTGGAGGTTCATATTTAAATATAATTCTAAAAACAGCATAAGGCAATTATA
>DINC01000257.1:0-4077 GCA_002425885.1 Spirochaetia bacterium UBA5550
ATAATTTATAAAAATAAAAAAATTATTATCAGCAAAAAATAATGCCGGGGGGGTATCTGCCTGTTTTAAATAAAACGGGAGAGCGTAATTCAGTTTATTGTTATTTGCATAAAAGGGGGAAATATGGATACAGTATCTGATGTGGTAAAACAGATAGTCAGATTATATCACGGGGAGCGTTCAAAACTTCTTGATATAGTCCGGGATGTTCAGGCTGAAGTGGGTCTCATTGATGTTCGGGTTATAAGCAGAATCGCGGAGGAGATGCGTATTCCTGCCATGGACGTGGCTGACTCTGCAGCATTTTACAATTTCTTTTATAAAAGGCTTTGTATAGCTTTTATTTAAGTTTACTGACAATTGAAATAAAAACGGAGCCAGTTCGAACCCCCGGCATTCCTGTTAATCTTCCTTGAAGCGTTTCTCCCGGTTAATATGATTCATCAGCTTCTAATCAGGGGTCACTATCTTTTTAACCTTCTCCGCAAGATCGTTCAGAGAGAACGGTTTCTGCAGAAAGTGCACACCCTCTTCAAGAACTCCGTGATGAGCGATTACGCTTGCCGTGTATCCTGACATGAATAGCAGTTTTATGCCGGGATGGAGATCTGAAATTTTTTCAGCGAGATCCCTTCCGTTCATTCCAGGCATAATTACATCTGTTATAAGAAGGTCAATGTTTCCACGGTACTCTCCGGCAATTTTTAAAGCTTCAGCCGGAGATGATGCTGTGAGTACGGTGTAACCGAGCTGTTCAAGTATTTCACTGTTTATATTAAGAAGCATTGCCTCATCTTCAACAAACAGAAGAGTCTGGTTGCCCCGTCCCGGTTCATTTACTGCTGATTCAGGTACTTTATTTTCAGGTTTTGCATAATGCTGCGGTAGGTAGATTCTGAAAGTTGTACCAAGCCCCGGTTCACTGTAGACATTTATAAATCCGTTGTTCTGCTTAACAATTCCGTATACAGTTGCAAGCCCCAGGCCTGTACCGCGGCCTGTTTCTTTTGTCGTAAAAAACGGTTCAAACAGATGCTCCTGTGTCTCCCTGTCCATGCCTGCGCCGTTGTCACTTATAATCAGCATTACATAATCACCGGGTAAAATGCTTTCATCTCTTACCGTGTCGTTTTCAGTAAAAAAAACACTGCCTGTCTCTATGATTACTTTTCCTGTGTTGGTAATGGCGTCACGGGAATTTACGCAGAGATTAACAAATAGCTGATCAATCTGTGCGGGGTCCATTTTGATCATTACAGGATTCGGGGACGGGAGCCATTCGAGGGATATATCCTCCCCTATGATCTGCCTGAGCATCTTAAGCATACCTTCAACTGTTTCATTAAGGTCAAGAATTTTCGGAGCTACAGTCTGCTTTCGCGCAAAGGCAAGGAGCTGCTTTGTAAGGCTGGCTGAGCGTTCTGCTGCCTTCTTTATATCCTGAAGATATGAGTACGCCGGGTGTTCCGGTTCGATTTTTCTCAGTGAAAGTTCTGTGTATCCGAAAATGGCGCCAAGCATGTTATTGAAGTCATGGGCAACACCTCCTGCAAGCCGCCCGACAGATTCCATCTTCTGAGACTGATTAAGCTGTGCCTGCAGTTTCTCACGTTCCTCTTCAGAGTATTTGCGATCAGTGATGTCATTCACAATGCCGACCATGAGCTGTACCCGCCCCTCCCTGTCTTTTACGGGGGATACAGATAAGTCCCCCCATACTGCGCTGCCGTCTTTTCTTATAAATCTTTTTTCTATTCTGTAATTGCTTATCTCACCTGCAACAACTTTAAGGAAGTTGACGCGGCTTGTCTCAATGTCATCGGGATGTGTAATATCAAGATTTGTTTTATTCTTTAATTCATCAGCTCTGTAACCTAAATAATTGAGCCACCAGTTGTTATACATCACATAATTACCCTGTTCATCAGTGATGCTGAAACCGACATTCGCAGCATTGAATATTGCTTTCAGTTTTTCTTCACTTTCTCTCAGGGCATCCTCAGCTTTTTTCTGCTCTGTTATATCTCTGAATTCCGTGACCCGTACGGTCTTCCCTTTGTATGGGATATTTCGTGCTTCAATACGGAGAGTGTATTCTTCACCGTTCTTCCTGACACCGTAAACATCATACGGTTCTTCAAAACCTTCATTGATATGTTTAACCACAAGATCACGCGAGCGTTCAGCAATCAGAAGCAGTCCGTTCATGCCGATTAATTCTTCTCTTGAAAACCCGGTCATTTCAGTAAGGCCTAAATTGCATTCAATAATTATACCTTTGTTATGAATAGTAATGCCACCGAATGAAGCATTATGCAGTGCCTTGAACCGCTCTTCACTGTCACGCAGTGCTTTTTCATTTTCAATTCTTTCTGTGATGTCACGGGCCGCGGCGTAAATCAGTTTATCATGGGGAGTTGAACGCCACTCAATATAACGGTAGGTGCCGTCTTTGCTGCGGTAGCGATTGATGAAATTGAAAACAGGGGAGATAGAACTCTCCATTGTTTTATCAATCGTTTTCTGGAGATCATCCGGATGGACAAAATCAAGGAAATTTCTTTTTTCGAGATCACCTGCTGAATAACCGAGTATGTTTTCCCATTCTTTGTTTACCCGTTTGAAATTACCATCTGCATCAGCAATTNNAAGGTCAAGTGATGTGGAAAAAAACTGGTCAAGCTCTTCATTGAGCTCGTCCCTTGAAATTATTGCCTGGCGGAGACGGAATATTATTATCATAATAATCATTGTTATGAAAAATTGAGCCATTACAATGAAGAGAGTTCTGCTTCGCCAGGGAGCGAGCCACTCCTCAAGCCCGATCCCTACAGAAACGAACATGGTTCTGTTCTTTATAAAAGCACGGCTGAAAATGCGTTCGATTCCGTCAATACAGGTATGAACTGTTTCAGGGTGTGAATGTTTATTGTCAGTAAAACCGGAAACTATTTCTTCAGGTATGGTCTTGTCAAGCCCCATATACTTCCCGCCAAGTATGCCGCTGTATATGGTTCCGTTATAATCAGCAAGATATACAAGGGATTTTTTGCCCAGTTTAACCTCCTGAAATATCATTGAAAAATAGTATGGGTTCACAGAGGCAAGGAGCACTCCGTTAAATTCCCCCTTCGCGTTCTGAAGACGGAGACTGAGAGGCAGATACCATTTCCCTGTAACACGCCCCAGTATAGGGCTATCTGCGCGGAGATACCTGGAGGAATTATTCCTGTGATGGATAAAAAACGGCCGGTCTCCGCTGTAGGTAGGGTTGAATTCAGATTTATCGGTGAGAAGGACATTACCCTGTTTGTCTATTATTGAAATAAGGTTGAAAAGTTCAGGATTTGCTGTTACGGCGTTATTCAGGAAGGCTGTCATTTCACTTTTGCTTATTCCCTTTTCCCACCTCTGTCTCAGTGTAAAAAGTGAAACTTCCGTGCGGGAAAAAGTCTCGTAGATATGCCTTTCGAGTATAATTGACAGGTTGGCTGTTTCCCTTTTTGCCCTGGAGAGTTCGAGACGTCTGTCTTCAAAAACAATCTGCATAGAGATCAGCCATGTTCCGAGAAGAAAAAGTATGCCGAATCTGACAATCCAGCTCCCCGGTGATTTGTGTATCTGTAAACGGCTGAAAAGGTTATTTAGTCTCTTCAAAAGAGTTTTCTCCGGTGGAAAAATAACAGATTACTATTATTTATAAAGTCAGTTATTATAGGCGTAAGAACTGTTCCTTTCTTATTAAATATAATAATAAACATCCGGATTTTCCACATTCTATGTATGTTATTTTCCTGATGAGGTTATCATTTATCAGGTATGGAGTGTTTGTTTATAGAGAAAGGGGCTCCTTGCGGAGACCCCTTTTGAGAATGAAGAAGTTTAAACAGGAGTGGTTGTCCCACCCCGGTGTTTAGGCAGAATTAGATATTAGCAGTCATTCCCCATGCGAGTTGTGATACGTTTTCAGCTTTATCATATTTTCCGAATCCAGTATCATCGCCAGCAACAACATATCCATATTCAAGGAATAAACTTGCTTTTGGTGTTACCATGAAAGTAGCTTTAAGGTCTATT
>DINC01000257.1:4103-8467 GCA_002425885.1 Spirochaetia bacterium UBA5550
AAGATTTTTAACTTTTTTGCCTTCAGCGTTTGTAACTTCTTTATTAAGAGTTACATACGCATACTGTGCGAAAAGTTTTACTTTTTCAACTTTAACTTCAGCATTGATACCATAGATATTGAGTCCTTCTGTAGTTTCACCCATGTCGAATTCATCATGTCCGCCAGCTGCCTGTGTACCTGCTGAATCCAGGATAAAGAGTCTTCCATCAGGTGCTCCATATACTTTTTCCATCAACGCCATGTGTCCTTTAATGTCTTCATCGGTATTTTTTTCACCGGAATACATTGTATAGAAGAGGCCTGCTTTAAACATGTCATTTGCTTTAAAATTAACACCTGCATCGAATGCCATTGTTTTAATGTCAGTATCTTCCATAGCAGTATTAGTGAGATCTCCGGCAGCTTCAGTATCAATTTTAACTTTACCTTTTGCATAAGCAAAAGCTGTAGTAAAATCAAGAGGACCCATAGCACCAGCAGCGCTTATTGCATAATTTGTAATTGATCCGTCAAAAAAGCGGTAAAGATTTGTACTGGATTTAGAATCATCTACTACTTCAGTCCCGTTTTTTCCGATTTTAGTATAAACAGCAGCCGGAGTAATAGTTATATCAGCAACTTTTACAGGGAGCTGAAAAACATAAGAAAGAACATCATCTTTATTGTCTGTTTTTGAGTCTGTAGTACTGTTANNTCTTCATGATTTACATAACCAAGAATAGCTTTACCCATGCCAAAATCGTAAGATGCCTGAAACATAGCATTGTCAGTATCAACAATTAGAGGTATTTTCCAGCTGTTTAAGCCGCCCATAAGTGTAAGACCGGGGAGGACAACATCCTTCATTTCAAGGAAAGCCCATTTCACTTCAACAACTTTGTTATCTGTACCATTGTCAGCATATCCATCATTATTTGTCATGGCTTTGTCATACTTGGCGCCAAAATCCTGGTCAATCTCAAGTCTTGTGACAAGCTTAACATTTTCTTCGCCTAAAGTAAAGTATGGTCTTACTCTGACGTGAGAATAGTCATATTTATAATCCTTCTGACTGCCAGACACGCCGTAAGCGATACCATAAATACTGTACTTGAATTCAGGCCCTTTTTTCTCCTCCTGCTTCACCTCCTGTGCAAAAGCACTTCCGGCAAAGAGAAGAGCCATGCATAACGTAAAAAATCTCTTCATTTGTTACTCCTGTTTTTAAAATTTAAATTTTAAAAAGTAAATGATGACATAATCATCTTTACTTCCGGGCAGGAAAATAAACGAAGTACTTTCAGATTTTATAAATTTCAGGTTAAGATTTTATGAATATCATTTTGTTTAAAAGTACTCTGATATCATTGGCAATGCAGAAAGAAAAATTTTTAAATTGATAAAAACGGATTTTTACAGATAAAAAGCATATCACTGGAAGCTTCTATTTATAGCTGTTTACGATTGAATTAGTATTTAATTNNCGTCATTCCGGTTTTGTCGCAGACAAATACCGGAATCTTAATGATAGGAATTAATTTCTGAAAACAGGGTCAATTTTCTTTTACCTTAAGATTCCGGCTGTGCAGCAACGATGCCTGTTTCTGCTCTCAATCCGGCCAGGATGTACAGGGCTTAATTATTTCGTAAAATGCTATAGTCAGCAAATATATCCGCGTTCATCTGTGTAAAATTTTTTATTTTTAATCCAGGCAGATATTCAAGCTTTAATTCTTAACATTATTTTAACATAAATCTTATCTAAACTGCATCTGCCGGGGATTATATCCGTTTATCAAAAAGTCCGGATATATAATATGAAGAAATTTAAACTGCTTGAACTCTTAAAAAAGCTTTTCAGCGATTCAGTGAGCGAAACTTATATACTGATAAGCGGAGGGCTCACCGGCTTTTTTATAATTTTTCTGTTAAATGCCATGCTTGGCCTCTATTCAGTTTTCGGCATTTCAACTGACCTCACGGAAAACCTTTCCGGAGTTAACATGGCAAGAAACGCACAGATTACCCTTCACGAACAGGTTCTTGCCTGGGAGAATATACTTATATCAGGTAAAAACTATCCTGACTTTCAGAAAAATTATCATGTCTTTTCCCGTAAAGCTGAGAGTGTTCAGAATACTCTTGTGAACCTGAAGATACAGAATGCTCATGACAAAATTATTTATGATGACATAGAGACCCTCCTTGTTAAACATAAGACGATGACCGGTGAATTCACCAACCACATTGTTGATATGAGAGATAAGGAATTCAGAAATGTGGAGGAGAAGGTAAAAACCACCAGCGGTATGGAGGATTCTCTCCTTGAATCACTGAATAGAGTTGCTTCGGAGATCGAGAACGCGGGGGAGATAAGGAGCCGGAACACCGGAGTCAGATATCTTATCATAGCATCTGTATCTGCTGTTATATTTATAGTCCTGATTATCTACTATGGAAGACAGATCGGCGGCAGGCTTATTAAAACACATAATATCCTTGAGAAGATGGTGGTTGAAAGGACACGGGAGTATGTGGAGGCAAACATCTCTCTTCAGAAAGAGATTGATGAGCATAAGGTAACTGAACAGAAACTTATTGCTTCGAGGAATGAGACAGAGGATAAAAACAGGCTGCTCACTGTATCAGAAAGAAGATACAGACTTATAGTTGAAGGAACAAAGGAAATAATATTTACACTTGATGAAAACTGGTATTTTAAAACAGCTAATGACGCGATCAAACAGGAACTGAAGATCAGTCAGGATGCAATTTCCAAATTCAGGTTTGTGGATCTTATATGTGATGAGCTTACCGAAGCCACAATGCTGCGGCGTATTGTAAGCGAAAAGCTTGAGCAGTCCAGAAAAGAACTGAAGAAGATAAAATTCAACGCCCAGCTTAAAACACCCAATCTCATAGAACCTGTTGAATTTAAAATCACTCTCGAGTTTATAGAAATTGAAGGGAACCTTGAAATAATAGGAAAAGCAGTACGGCTTGCGGATGACAGGTTTACTGAATCATTCATAAGTGAAAAATGCGAGTATCTTATCCGTAACCTCCTGTTTGAAGCTGATGATATATCCCATAGAATAACAAACAATCTCCAGAAATATATGGATAAAACTGACATCAATATGATCAGGATCGGCCTCCGGGAGATTATCATCAATTCAATAGAACATGGTAATCTTAATATCTCTTTTGAAGATAAAACTGAGGCAATACTTACAGACAGGTATTTTGAATTTGTGAATGAACGGCAGAATAATCCGGAAAACAGGGATAAACGTGTCAGAATTGAATACCTGATATCGCAGTCGAAGGCAGTATATAAGATAACAGACCAGGGAAAAGGCTTCAATCACAGAAAATTTCTTGCGGCTTCAAATGATGAAACCGGTGATGTGGCACTTGCCCATGGGCGCGGCATCGCAATGGTTAAGAATATTTTTGATGAAGTGAAGTATAACTTCAGGGGAAACCAGGTGCTTCTGGTGAAGCATTTAAATAAAGAGAAAGGTTTTGATGAAAATGGAAGCAGTAGAGAACTCGGCGAAACACAGACCATTGAAGTCAGTTGAATATGAAAAGATCAGCCATGAGGTAATTTTTAAAAGAGTGGTCTCTCCTTACTACGTCTCTGATTCACATAGTATTGGCGAGATTGCAGAAGTATTTACAGGTGACATTTCGATACAGGCTGTCGGAGTTGTGGATGATGATGAAAAAGCAGCGGGAATCATTATCCGTAATGAGCTTTTTTCACTTATCGGGCAGAAGTTCGGCAGGGAGCTTTATCTCAATAAAAGCATCAGAGAAGTTTTAGTAACCCCGGCAGCTGTATACTACAAAAGAAATACCTTCTCTGTTATAGATGAACTCGCTGATGAACTGAAATCAGAATTCAACAGGTTTTTTGTTCTTGTTGATAGTGAAAACAGGTACAAAGGAATTATATCAACATCCAGCCTGGTACTTTTTCTTTCAGAGATGATGAGAAGGGAACTGGCAGCTGCAAGGAGAATCCATTCCGCAATTATTACAGGTAAAATAGAAATTTTCGGTGATAAGTTTGAGGCAGCGGGCACCACACTGATGGCTGGTGAAACCGGCGGTGATTTTCAATATATAAAAAAGATCGGTGACGGCAGATGGTTCATCTCTCTATGCGATGTGTCAGGTAAGGGGCTGAATGCCGGGCTCATATCTGTGGCGGTGAGCAGTATGTACGCAGTTTACGATTTTACACGCGGAGTCGGTGAACTTATACGGAGTATTAATTCATATATACATGATCTTTTCGGCGGCGAGATATTCCTCACGGGAATTTTTATGGAATTCAATGAAAACAGCGGTGAACTTACCGTGTATGATATG
>DINC01000257.1:8512-8877 GCA_002425885.1 Spirochaetia bacterium UBA5550
CACCTTCAAAGCAGAGAGAGAATATCCCCCTGGGGATATTGAAGGACGCAGTACCGGTAAAATCCGGTATAAAGCTGGAGAAAGGGGATATAATTATTTCATATACTGATGGAATACCGGAGCAGTGCAATATGTCCAATGAGAGTTTCGGTGAGCAGAAACTCCTCTCTCTTGTGATGAAATATAGAAACAGTGATCTGAATCAGATACAGGGTATAATTGCCGATGAGGTTAACTCGTGGAGAATCGGTAATGCGCAGGGTGATGATATGTCGCTTTTATTGCTCAGAGTAAAATGATAATAATCACATAATTTCTTAATAATTTTTTTACATGAATGGTTTTAAAATCAGATACTATAGCAA
>DINC01000254.1:0-952 GCA_002425885.1 Spirochaetia bacterium UBA5550
CTTAGATTTTGGACAGCCCCATGCCCTAAGGGCGGAGGTGCAATCAGTAAAACTCCCCGTTCATTTCACGCCTGTTCTTTTTCTGTTTATAATCCCGTTTCTCGGTATACATCAATGCATCTACTCTTTTAAGAAGAAGTTCAATGGTATCTCTTGAAGCCGGTGAATATTCAAGAATACCATGGCTCATACTGACTTTGTACGGCTTGGAACTCCGGGAATTATAATCTGCAAGCTTTTCAGTAATCCTGTACCATACCAGTTCAGCGTCAGCAAGATCACACTCGGGAAAAAGTATCAGAAACTCATCTCCACCCATCCTGCAGAGTGTATCCATCTGCCTTATAGACTCCTTCATGGCATCACATGCAGCAGTAATAAGAATATCCCCCTCCGCATGGCCGTATGTGTCATTTACTATCTTCAGATCATTAATATCCACATAACAGACTGTAAATGGCTTGCCGTTTCTTAAAGAGAATTCATGAATCTTTTCAAGTATCGCAAGCCCGGTTCTCCGGTTCACAAATCCGGTAAAATCGTCTGTTGTGGCATAATATTCCAGCCTCTCCTCTGCGTTTTTAAGATCAGTTATATCTTTGGAGATGCATATCACCGCATAAACATTTCCTGTATCATCAAAAAGAGGTTTAACAGTAGTCAGATAATATGAAATACTATCCCCTGATTTATCCCTGGTCTCTATCGATTTTTCTTTACCTGTTTCAAAAACATATTTAACTGCTGCATAACGGCTGTCAGCCTCGTCACTTGAAAATATATCCCGGATTCTCCTCCCTATTATCTCCTCCATTTTTCTCCCTACACTATCAGCAAACGCCCTGTTTACATAGCGGTAGGTTCCATCACGAAGAAAACTGAAGATTGGATCACTCGCCTCATCAAGAAGCTCTCTGTATATGTCATCATCAACTTTCATTGTTTACAGCCT
>DINC01000254.1:971-21194 GCA_002425885.1 Spirochaetia bacterium UBA5550
AGAGTACAGGAGTACCATTTATTATATTTTAACTGAACTCCCGCATTATAGATAATTTCTTAAAGCTATTACCTTCTTTTTATATTTGGCTTTTCCGCTCATATTTAATATTTTTAGAGTATCTTTCAATAACGGCAGAAAGTCAGGTGAAATAGCCATATATTATTTACAAGTTCCAACCCGCTTCAGTTTTTCGGGAGGGACAACCAAAGCCGGGATAAAAAAAATCAAATGAAAAGTTTATTTTATAAAAAACTTATCCTGATATTAAAACGGCTGACTGTTTTATCTGCAATGGTAATGACCATATTACCCCCTGTATTATCTGAACCGCAGAATCAGAAGGAGCAACCTGTAATTTTTCTGGGAAACAGCTCACTCCCCCCTTTGAATTATATAAAAAATGGAAGGCAATCAGGACTGGCCGTTGAACTTACTGAAGCAATAGCCGGCCGGATGCACCGGCCTGTGATAATCCGTTTGATGAACTGGGAAAAGGCTCAACAGCACGTTTTAGAAGGGAAAGCTGATGCTCTGATTCAGATCAATTCTAATCCTGAGCGGATGAAAATTTTCGATTTTTCCGAACCTCTCCTGCTTTCTGAGTTCACCATATTCATCTCCAGCGACTGTAATAGTATCAGATCTATTCAGGATCTGCAAAAACAGAAAGTCGGTGTTGAGGCTAAAGGATTACCGGTTCTTTTAATCAAGGAAGTTCCTCAAGTCAAAATAGAAATCATTACGGACTATTACAACGGTTTTAACAGGTTGATTGCCGGCGATATAGATGCAGTTATTGCAGATCGATGGGCAGGGAGTTTTGTATTATCAGAAAATAAAATTCATGGAATAAAACCGGTTGAAAAACCTGTATCAGTGAGCCATTCAGCAATAGCTGTCAAGAAAGGTAATATCTCTCTGCTGAATGAAATCAACATGGCTTTACGGGAGATCAGACAGGATGGCACCTACAAGGCCATTATTGACAGCTGGAGATCCCAGGAAATTATATTTATGACACGCCAGCAGGAACAACGGCAATTATGGCTATTCTCAGCTGTTACAACTGCTTTTATAGCAACATTATGCTTTATATTACTGCTTCTACGAGAAATAAAAAAACGCAGAAGAGCAGAAGAAGCTCTGCAGAAAAAAATCGATGAACTAAACGGAGCGCTCGACCAAATCAGAAAACTGAGAGGTATTATTCCAATATGTTCAGGCTGTAAAAAAATCCGGGACGACACCGGATACTGGCAGCAGGTGGAAATCTATATTCGCGATCACAGTGAAGTTGAATTCAGCCATAGTCTATGCCCGGATTGTGCAAAAAGGCTCTATCCCGAGTATTATAAAGACCGTGCTGAAAAACAGAATTTACTGAAAACAATAAAACCTGATACGCCGGAATAAACAGGGACTAATGAAATTTTAAATTCCTTTAATTCAACCTGATAAATTTTTCGAAAGCGCACCAGAAAATACCGGGATTGGTCAGTTCCAGATCATTATGCATCCCGTTTTCAATAGTAACAAATTCCTTCTCCCCGTTATAAGCATTATACAGTTTAACACCTAATTTATACGGTACAATCTCATCAGATGTTCCATGAATTACAAGCAGCGGCGCCTTCAGCCGGTTAATCTTTTTCTCCGACTCAAAGTGACCGTAACCTATTCCGCTGAAAACATCGGGATACTTCTCCTTTATAAAATCCACAGCCGAAGAGAAAGGTGTAACAAGGATCACACCACCTAATTCTCTATCCATTGCAGCATCTACAGCAACAGTTGTGCCTATGGATCTGCCGTAAATAAAAATCTTCTTTGAAGGGTAACCTAAAGTATCGCTCACATACCCGCAGACAGTCCTGCCGTCAATATAAACCCCCTCCTCCGTAGGCTCACCGGAACTTCTGCCGTATCCCCTGTAACCGGAGATCACAACATCGTGCCCCATACCGAAAATCCGCTGACCTTCATCTATCCTGCCATAAAGATTACCGGCATTCCCGTGAAAATAAACTACGACTTTTCCGCTCCCGTTATTATGCCTGAAAAATAGAATCTGAAGATTTACTCCGTCAGGTGTGGCAATAATCTTTTCTTCAACATGCGGAGGCAGGCTGCTGCTATTCAGCAGGTAATTCCTGTCAGGGAAGAAAGAGAGAGAGTTAACCAGGCCGTTACAGCCTGGCAGAAGCATAAGCATCGCACCGGTTATTGATAATGCAATTGCTTTCATTTTAAAACATAAATATCTATGAGAAATCACACTTTTTTTGAAACTTCATTTATTTTACTTTCAATATCTTTACACTTTGCTTCAGCTGCGGCGATTTTTTCAGCGGAATCTTTCACCTTATCATTGGCATAAATATCACCTTTTACTTTATAGATCTCATTCACCAGATCACCGAGATCGGAAAGCAGATTGTGAAGTTCTCTCTGAGCAAGAAAGAGATCTTTTTTTAGCTGAACATATGCCACCCCCTCCTTACCCTTTTCAATCGCAAAATCTGTTGTCTCTTTAAGATTTGCTATAGCANNACATATCAAAACCCTTCATTGCGACTTCTTTCACTTCAGACCAGTAGCTCATAACATCCTCCGGTTAAAATTTTCAGTTTTTATTAATACACTTATTTGCTTTTATAAAATAAACAGTTTCTGAAGTAAAAAATCAAATAAAGTTACAGCAATAATCTTACTTCCCCCCTCACACCACAAGGTAAACAATATACGAAACATAGAGGATGAGGAAAAAAGCACCCTCTCCCCTGTCGATAGAGCTTNNGCTTCTTCTGAAAGTCATGGTTGTCATAAAAAGAAGAAGACTTGCCGCAATACAGACAGCCATATCTGCATTTACTGTTTTATTAAAGGGGAGCGGATTTATCACTGAGGTGACCCCCAGTACAAAAAATATATTGAAAATATTGGAACCGATCACATTCCCCACAGCGATATCCGTCTTCTTCTTATATGCAGCAACAGCTGATGTGGCAAGCTCCGGAAGAGATGTCCCTACCGCAATTATTGTAAGGCCGATCACTTTTTCACTCATACCAATCATCCTTGCAATATCAACAGCACCCTCGACAAGATACTTACCTCCGAGGAAAAGGCCGGTGAGACCTGCGATGATAAGGGCAAAACTCTTCCACGCAGGAATTATCTCAACATGTTCCTCAACAGAAACTTCACCTTTTAACGCAAGAATATATGTGTAAGAAAAAAAGATCATCATAAAACAGAGCAGAATTAAACCATCACCCCTGGACAGAAAATCACCTGAGGGATCTCTGTTAATAACCGCATCATTTGCCATTACAAGAAGAACAACCGCAGCAAGGAGACTCAGAGGGATCTCTTTCCACTTTGTATTATTGTTGATTGCGAGAGGATAGATTAAGGATGATACACCCAGTATCAGAAGTATATTGCATATATTACTTCCGATTATATTTCCTATTGCAATATCTGTTGCACCCCTTAATGCTGAAAAAATGTTTACCGCAAGCTCAGGGGAGGATGTACCGAATGCAACAATGGTCAAACCAATAACAATATCTGAAATACCGAATCTCTTTGCCAGTGATGATGCACCCTCAACCAGCCAGTCTGCGCTTAAAATTATAACAGCTATCCCTCCGAAGAGTAATAAAAAACTAATCATAGATGCTCCATTATAAAATTTGATAGTACTGCCATTGCCGGTCTTGACATATCCCTGAACTTCAGGGTCACATAATAAACCTTCTCCTGCTCCACTGTCCGCGAGGCGATTACTTTACCCACGACTCTGAATGCATAATCCGAAATTTCAAAAACCAGTGTATATTCCCTTTCAAAGGGCATCTGGGTCTCTGTGCGGAGTTCACATTCAAACTCGTTTATACGATAAATAGTACCGTCAAACTGCTCTTCATCCTCCAGTCCGCTTGCTATACCCTGCGTAATAACAGCAGGTATAACAACACTTACATAGGGATGCCTCTGCTCCTTCTCTCGTACAATATTCGCGGATACGGCAACAAGGAGCCGGTTATCCTCCAGCCCTGCGCATTTTGTGCTGATTTTATACTCAGCGTCATTGACCCTCATTATAAAAATCTCAACCTGCTGCCCTGTTTTAAAATCTTTAAGATTTCTTGCCTGGGTAAACAGATGAAGGGCAAGAACCTCCTTCCCTCTCCCGCAGACTTTTCCGATATATATTTTACCGGTATCTGAAGCAACATAAAGAATCTGCCCATCCTCAATACCGGACATCGATTCCAGCGGTTCCCTGTATGCTGCCCTTACGTACAGTTTTTCATAAATTGTGAGGAGATCGCGGCATATAACCTTTCTGTCATCTATATCCTCCCTGCTTTTCAGCAGGTATTCCATAAAATTCGAAAGCATGGATTCAAACAGAGCCGCATTGGCAACAATGCGGGTAGGGTCACCTTTATCCATCTGCCCGGCCATGCTGTTTAAAATCTTTATCTGAAAATTATTAAGCCCTTTCCGCTTAACCTGAAACAGAAAAAGCTGATAGTTATGCAGCCTCTCCCTCTCCTTCATCCTTAAATAAAGAAGAAGCAGATATACCGCTATACCCATAAAAAACATGAAAAGAACTATTGAAATCCCAAGGACACCGGGACCCGGCCAGCTGATTTTAAAAATCGGATTGTAAACATCCATAATGCTCCTCCGGATTCACAGCTCTTTAAGTTGTTCTGCAAAAAGATCGAATCTACCCTTTAATTATACGTTTTTAGCACACCGTAGTCAAGCTGATATTCAAATTCAAATATTTATTAAAACCTGTAAACAAATACAAAATTACAGCTAAAAGTGTTAAAATAACTTGACTATATAAAAACAAATGATAAGTATAAACGGATTATGTCTTTTTAGAATTTACGGGTTTCNNCTTATCAAACCTTTATTCAGATATCATAATAAGGTGATATAGAATCTTTTTTTAATCACATAAAATTGTTGAAGGTTAAAAATGAATATAGCTGTTATAATCGGTCTTAGCGCAGGTTTTTCAGTTCTTATAATGGCCATACTGGTAGCGGGGGGTAATGTTCTGATGTTCTGGGACGCCCCTTCAGTTATGGTTACTGTAGGTGGAGCTTTCTGTGCCATGATGGTTGCATACCCCTTTTCAAGTCTTGCACAGATCCCCGGGCTTATGAGACTTACTATCTTCCCTTCGAAATTCAACCTTACAGAGATGATTGTTACACTTGTATCTTTTTCTGAGAAAACAAGGAGAGAGGGTCTGCTCTCTCTTGACGATGACCTCGAAGCCCTTGATGAACCATTCCTGAAAAAGGGACTTCAGCTTGTTGTTGACGGTACAGATCCTGAGCTTGTACGGGCAATCATGGAGATAGAGATTGACGAAATGGCAAACCGCCACGATTCCAATAAAAAAATATTCGACGACTTTGCAGGCCTTGCGCCGTCATTCGGTATGATTGGTACACTTATGGGTCTTGTTCTTATGCTCGTTAACCTTAATGATAAGTCCATGGTGGGGCCTTATCTTGCTGTTGCTATTATTACAACATTCTATGGTGCTGTTCTTGCATACCTCGTATTTACACCTATGGCTGCAAACCTTGAAACCCAGACAAACGAAGAAGTTTTAATGAAAAGCATGATACTCATGGGCATTCTTTCTATTCAGGCAGGTGAAAACCCCAGAATTCTTAAAGAAAAACTGGTCTCCTTCCTGCCGCCGGTATTGAGGCTTGGAATTGCTGATGAAGAGGGCGGAGCAAGCTGATGGGAGAAAAGAAAAAAAGGAAAAAAAGCGCTCCCAAAGGCCCCCCCGGATGGATGGTTACAATGGGGGATATGAACAACCTCCTCATGTGCTTTTTCATTATCCTCATGGGGGAGGAGACCGTAGCCACTGCTGATGACTTTAAAATGATTATAAGCTCATTCAGAGGAAACCTGGGTATGATGGAGGGGGGGCAATACAGTCTCCAGGGGTAAGATGGCAGAGATGGGGCACAATGTTACAGCCCTCCCCTCTTCTGAAAAGAATAAAGCCCTTGGAAAAAAGATGGCAAAAGCCCAGGAGGCATTCAAGGCCGAAGTTCAGGCCAAATATATCTCGATAAGAGAGGATGAGAGAGGGCTTATCATAAGCCTTGCATCAGACTTCTTTTTTGATCCCGGCTCAGCAGCCCTCAGAGAGGAGATGTTCCCCGTACTTGCCAAGGTGGGTAATATAATAAAAAATGTCCCCAACTTTATAAGGATAGAGGGGCACACAGACAACAGGCCTGTTTCAGCCACAATGCTGAGGGACGGTTTTAAAACCAACTGGTATCTGTCATCAGCAAGGAGTCTCTCTGTGCTCCAGCACCTTAGCGAGGAGGAGTCTGTTGACCAGAGGCAGATTTCATCAGCTGCATTCGGTGAATTCCGCCCCATTGAGGACAACAGCACACCTGAAGGGCGCGCTTACAACAGAAGAGTTGATATAGTTATTCTCAAGGAGAGATATCTGGAGGAGACAAAGGATAAACGCATAAACAGGCCGCTCCCTGACGAGGAATGGGACTGGCGCTGAATCTATCTCACTGAAAGCTCTGTTGTAATCCTTGCGATATTTGCTGAGCACTGCTCTTTAAAATTATTTATAATCTCCGACTTCGGAAGCCTGTCAAGATCCTGCTGCAATTGCTGATACAACTGAAGAGACCTGTGAAGATCACCGTTCTCGTAATTGAACCTTGCCATTGCAAACCTTGCGGGATAATATGCCGGATTCTTCATCGCCAGCTCGGTTACCAGCCTGAGCCCCTCATCCTTCCCGTTGCGGTGATAATACATTAATACACCAAGACCATATAAAGCATCATCATATCCCGGTCTCTTCTCAAGTGATTTTCTGTAGTACTCCTCGGCCTTTGCAAAATCGGCTTCGCTGTCCCGTTCATATCCCCTGTTCGCATAACCTAAACCGAGTGCGTACATAATAGCTGCACCGTTACCGCCGTACTTCTCAGAATTCAGGTAGCACTCAATACTCTGGTCCCACATCTTACGCTCAAGGAAGGTTCTCCCCAGCAGAGCATACTGATCCGCAAGACGTTTTACTGTTGATACATCTTTTATCTGATCTTTTTCAAGGCCGGCTATCTTATCTTTTATTCTCTGTATATCCCTGTCTTCCATGCTTTTGTAGTTTCTGCGCATATTGCACTGCACAAGATCAAAAGCCTCATTAAGGCCTGTAATAACCAGGATAAATGCCAGAAATATAAAAAGGAAGATATGCCTGTTTTTTTTCATCTGAGAGCCGCCTTTTAAAATTGATGAAAATATGTCACATGGGAAAAGTTATGTCAAGCCTGAAAAAATCCTTGTTATGGGACAGGGGGTATGATATAAGCCCTTCAGATGAAATCGGAACCTGTACATATACAGCCTGCAAACCCGTTACTGATAACACGGAACTATTTCCAGGTAATAATAAATATTTTTCTCCGTTCAATGGAAAAAATGAGAACGTTCCCCGGCTTTTTCAGTCTAAAGATCAGGGAGAACGGCATTGAAAGGGGAGATGACCGAGATCTTGTCACCGCTTTTTTAAATGGTGACATGAAGAGCTTTGAAACAATAGTTGAGAGGTACAGGGATATGATTTTTAACCTCTGCTATAATATAATGAAAGACTATGATGAGGCAGGTGACTGCGCGCAGGATGTTTTCATTAAAATGCACAAAAACATCCACAGGTTTGAATTCCGCTCATCTCTCTCTACGTGGCTCTATTCAATTGCAGTTAACACCTGCAGAAACAGGTTATCCGCGTCATATTTCCGGAGGGTGTTCCCCATGGGTGAAGGGGGGATGATAGATTTTCTACACAGGGACGGGGACAACCCTGCTGCAGATTTTGAAAAAACGGAGAAAGAGGAGGCTGTGAGGCAGGCAGTGGCAAAACTCCCGGACGAAGAGAGGATACTCATTGTTCTGCGTGACTTTGAAGGGCGCGATTATGAAGAGATCTCCGTAATTACCGGGGTTAAAACCGGCACCATTAAATCAAGAATTTCGCGGGGAAGGCACAGGCTCCGGGGTCTCCTTGAGGGGGTTTTACCATGAAATGTAGGGATGCCAGGGAACTGATAAATTCATATATAGATAACGGACTTGATCCTGAAAAGGATAAGTTCCTGATGCAGCATATTGAAAAATGCAGCAGATGCGGCGAAGAATTGCGCTTCCTTATTGCATACAGAAAAACCGTAAAAAAAATAAAACCTGTAAAAGCTCCCGCAGGTTTTGTTACAGAGCTTAATAAACGGCTTGCTCTTGAAAAAAAATCCGTACTCCGCAACTATTTTGATAAAGCGCTGGACGTATGGCAGCATTTTACTTTCCCCATAGAAGCTGTTGGAGTTATCGCTGTGGCGCTCCTTATCTTTTTCCTCTATACCCCTCTTTTCCACGGAGTAAAAAAATCTGCAAATTATAACGAAGAACAGGTGATAACCGGGACTAAAAGCTTAGATGAACAGATAAAAGAACGGAGGAAGCTCCTTCCTCCTGCTGAAAAGAAAAAAAAGAGTGAACGGCTGCAGCTGTCTTCTGAAAAAGATGTTACAAAAGCTGATAAAACTGACGAAAGAGTTTCCGCAGATGAAGAGGAAACCCCTGCTGCAATAGATGATTCAGTTTCCGGTATGAGCAGAAGATCAGCCGAAGATTCCATCTATGAAAAGGATACTCACAGGGCCGCAGCAGGGATTCTAAAAAGTGAATCGGTAAAGAGAGATGAATCACCAGGGGAGATGAAAAAAGCTGTTTCAGCAAAAGAGATGAGCCGGTCTTCGTCAATTACACCGGAAAAAATAATCGCAGAGTTCAATGGTAAAATTATCAATAAAAATGCCGGGCGGTATACTGTGAAAGTAAGTGAAGAAAAGCTCCAGTCACTTGTGAAGAAGCTCAGAAAAAATTACTCCTCAACTTATAAAATCACCGGGAGAAGCGGCGGAATGCTTACTGTTGAATTCACAATTACTGAATAATTTTCAAAAAAGCTAAAAAATCGAGAACCGCTACGTCATCCCTCCTGTCAAAGATGCATAAAACAACAGGAGGAACATTATGAAACCCTTTATAACAGCAATAATTTTAACAGCAGCAATCGCTCTTTCAGGAATCGCATTTGGCGCCCCGGATATAAGTCCGGAGGGCAAAATACAGATCGCTCTTCTCCTTGATACAAGCAGCAGTATGGACGGACTTATTGAGCAGGCCAAATCGCAGTTATGGAAAATCATCAATGAACTGGCTGCCGCAGAGAGAGACGGGAAAACCCCGAAACTCGAAGTTGCACTCTTTGAATACGGAAAATCATCCATACCTGAAGGTGAAAGCTACATGAGAATGATAACACCCTTTACCGGAGATCTGGACAGAATATCTGCCGGGCTTTTTGCTCTCACCACAAACGGTGGGGATGAATACTGCGGCAAGGCAATAGATTCAGCCGCAAAGAACCTTAAATGGGACAACAGCAATGGCAGCCTTAAGCTTATATTTATCGCGGGGAATGAACCTTTTAACCAGGGCGAGGTGAACTATATCGACGCAGGGCGAAAAGCCGCTGCTAAGGGGATTGTTGTCAACACTATATTCTGCGGAGACAGGGAAACAGGTGTGACAACATACTGGAAACATGGAGCAGATATCACCGGAGGGAAATATATCAACATTGACCATAACCGGAAGGTGATGAACATTGTGGCGCCGCAGGATGCCGAAATTGCAAGGCTCAATGCTGAACTTAACAGAACATACCTTGCTTACGGTGCAGAAGGAAAGGATAAAAAGATGGAGCAGGAGATCCAGGACAGTAACGCAAAATCGATGTCAGGAGGTATTGCATCTGAAAGGGCAGCTTCAAAAGCTTCCGGACACTACAGAAATTCATCCTGGGATATAGTTGACGCTGTACAGGATAAAAATATAGATCTTAAAAGAATGAAGGGAGAGGAACTCCCTGACGAAATGAAAGGAATGAGCGCAGATGAACGCGAGCAATATGTCAAACAACTGTCAGTCAGGAGAGAGAATATAAGAGAAAAAATTAATAAACTTAACATGAGCAGACGCGCGTATATAGAAAAAGCAGAAAAAGAACATGGAGATAATGAGACTCTCGACACTGCGATCATTAAAACAGTAAGAGAGCAGGCAACTGAAAAAAAATTCAGGTTCAGATAGTCATAATTCTGCATCTTAATATTATTAAGCCCGCCTGAGCGGGCTTAATTTTAAAACTTTTTTTCTTGCAATTACCCGCTTTCTAATTCATATAATACACAAGCGGCAGTAATAAAATGATTAAAAAAAATATTATATATTTATCACTCNNCACTCCTTATAATTATCATTCTTTTGTCCTGCGGAGAGAAGAAAGATGAATTCAGGGAGAGGCTGAACTATTACAACAGCAAATACCGGTTCAGGATCACATTCCCTGAAAACTGGCTTAACTACTCATCATTTGAAATTGATGAAATAATCGATCCTGATTTGAAGGTTAAAACAGTTTTTTTTGCTCTCCCCACAAGGTCAAGGGACTGGCAGCCGATAAACCTCCCCGCAGGGTATGCTTCACTCTTCTCCATAAGAATATTTACGCCGCAGCAGTGGGACAGGTTCATCGAAAAATACAGCAGCAATATTAAAGAGATAAACAATGCTGACCGCAAACTGGGGGAGAATAAATCGGCAGTTTTTATGATAAAAAATTCAACTTCAATCCCTGTTGATCTGTATCTTTTTATGAAGGATGTCAGAAGTATATCAGATACTTTCAGGATTGTGATTACGGAATAGATTAATACAGATTTTAAAAAAAGGTTGAAGGTCTCCGGTCATCCGGCATAATTGCCGGACTTTAATAAAAGAATATTTTTATAAAGATGCATATTATCAGGATGGTCTGCTTTTACATCCTGAAAAAATAACAGGAGTTAACCAAACGGAGGTTTTTCATGAAAAAAATTATGACTTTAATAGCTGCTCTGACAATGCTTATCCCGGCTGTTCTTTCAGCACAGGAGCCGGCATCAGACCGTGTCACAATATCAAGAGAGAAAAACGTATTCACTAATCCATCAGATAACGAGTTTATTGGAAAGATCGGTACCGGCTATGCTAAAGATCCCGGTGAATTCGGACTCGATGTCAGCCTCAACTATATTTACAATCTTGATCCTGTTTTTGTTTTCGGCTTTGAAGCTGATTTTTTCTGGGTAAGCTGGTCAAACAAACTGGGGGATATTGAAGCAGGCGGAGGAACTGATGCTTCGTTAAAGGCTGAAACAAATTTATATACATTCCCTCTGCTTGCAAATGCGCAGGTCAGGTTCCCTTTTCTCAGGAATAAAATCTATGTTGAACCTTCTTTAACAGTGGGGCTTGGTTACGCTTTCATGATACTGGATTATACTTCTGATACTGAAGACGGAAATGATCTTTACACAGGTTTCGCATGGCAGGTTTACGGCTCAGTTGCGCGCAAACTCCATGAAAATTCAGCAGTAGATTTTGTACTGGACCTTGGCTACAGAAGTATTAAACCTGATAAAGATAATATTGAGGTCGACATGTCCGGTGTGATCGCAAGACTGGGTGTGAGGCTATACATCTGACGGCAGATGCCTTTACCTGAAACGGAGCTTGCATGAAAAAAAAATTATTATTAATTACCGCTTTCCTTTTAATACTTTCCTCATGTAAGCAGGAAAGCGGGAAAATAAAGTTAGGGATACTGCCGGTTATCGACACGCTCCCGCTTATAGTTGCCGACTCGGAAGGACTTTTTAAAGCAGAGGGGATTGATGTTGAACTCGTGGTATTCAACAGTGCTCTGGAAAAGGAGTCGGCTCTCACATCCGGGGGGCTTGACGGCTCCTTCGGAGACCTTATCACATCACTTCTGCAAATCAAAAACGATACCGGCTCTAAACTTGTAATTGAATCATCACATACATCAAAGAACAACAGGATGTTCGCTCTCCTTTCATCTCCGGATTCCGGGATTGACAGCCTGGATAAAATCGGGAACAGTGAAGTAGCAATATCGATGGGCTCCATCATTGAATTCTTTCTCGACAGGATTCTTGTTTCAAAGGGTATTGATCCCTCAAAAATAAAAAGAGTCGAGGTCAAAGCTATTCCGATCCGCATGCAGATGCTCATGTCAAACTCACTCAATCTTGCGCTGATCCCTGAACCGCTTGCAAGCAAAGCTGTGAAAGACGGCGCAAAAATTCTTGCGGATGATACAGATATGGACACAACTGCAACTGTAATTATCTTCAGGGAGAGTTTCCTTTCAAAAAACAGTGACTCTATGAAAAAATTCTTCGCTGCATATAATAAAAGCGTTGAAAGTATAAACAGCTCCCCTGAAAAATACAAAAATCTCATGGTTGAAAAGATGCGCCTCCCTGCTGACATAAAAGATTCATTCAGGGTTCCTGTATACAACAACGCGCATCTTCCTCTTGAGAAAGACGTTATGCTGGTTTATGACTGGATGAAGAGTAAAGGTATGATTACACAGCCCATTGATTACAGCAAGATAACATGGTCTCCGCAGAAGTGATCCGGGCAGAATCTGTAACAAAAAATTTTTCCGGGAACACGGTTTTAAGTGACATCTCCTTTATTCTTAAACAGGGGATGTCACTTTCAGTTATAGGCCCCTCCGGATGCGGGAAGACCACACTCCTTTACATTATTTCCGGACTCACACCCCCCTCATCCGGCAGAGTTCTCATTGATGACCGCGAAGTCAGGGGTACAGAGAGCCGCACCGCTTTCATTCTTCAGGATTACGGGCTTCTGCCATGGAAGAGTGTTCTTCACAATGTTGAACTGGGTATGAAGATACGGGGTATCCCTTCTGAAGAAAGGAGAGAATCCGCCATAAGAATACTCTCAGATCTGGGGATAGCTTCTCATATAGAGAGATACCCGGCAAACTTAAGCGGCGGCGAAAAACAGCGGGTTGCCATTGCACGGGCACTTGCAGCAGGGCCGGAGATACTCCTTATGGATGAACCTTTCTCTTCACTGGACACTCTCACAAGGGAGAGGCTTCAATACACCATGAGCGATCTCCAGAGAGAACGCGGGCTCACAATGATAACAGTGACCCACAGCATTGAGGAGGCTGTTTTCCTTGGTGACGAGATCATGGTAATGACAACAGGGCCCGGCTCAGCAAACAGGATAATTAAAAACCGGGACCGCAGAACAAGGGGATTCCGAAACTCCGGTTCTTTCTTTAAGACCTGCAGCACAATCAGAAGGAGCATCGAAAAAGGTTGAAACAGAAAATTCCGTTTTTCAGTATACTGACTGCACTTGCAGCGACATTTATCATCTGGAAGACTGCGGCAATTCTCGCATCATCGCCGATTCTCCCTCACCCGGAGATTGTACTTGCAAGATTTATTGAAGAAGCCTGTACCTCAACTTTCTGGCTCCACTTCAGCATAAGCCTGCGGCGTGTATGCCTGAGTATTCTACTCTCATGGATTATAGCCTTCCCTCTTGGTGCGGCCCTGGGCTACAGCAGGACACTGGACAGAATTTTTGCTCCGCTGATCTTCATGGCCTACCCTGTACCAAAGATGGTGCTTCTCCCTGTAATCGTTCTCCTTTTCGGTCTTGGCGACATTTCAAAAATCGTACTTATAACATTAATTCTATTCTTCCAGGTACTTGTATCAACAAGGGACGGGGTAAGAGCAATAAACACCAGGTATTACGATTCAGTTGAGTCTATGGGGGGGACACGGTATGACATATACAGACATGTAGTGTTCCCAGCAGCTCTGCCCCACAGCTTTACTGCAATAAGGATATCCACAGGGACAGCAATTTCTGTTCTCTTTTTCGCGGAATCCTTTGCCACAACAACAGGACTGGGATACCTGATCATGGATGCCTGGGCCCGGGCTGATTATGTGATGATCTTCGTGGGGATTACAGGCATGAGTCTCATGGGACTGGGACTTTATATGATTGTTGCTCTTCTCGAAAAGAAAGCCTGTTCATGGACCTTTGCTGATGCAGAGGAACCGGCGAATGAAAGAATCGCAATAATAGAAAAAACTGTAACCTACTCCAAAATGATAAAGCTATCTCATACAGTCTTTGCTCTCCCCTTTGCACTTTCAGGCCTTGTGCTTGCAATCAGAGAAAAACCGGTTACTGCTGAAATGGTCTTCTGGATCATAATAGCAATGATCGGGGGGAGATCCGCTGCAATGGGATTTAACAGGATTGCGGATGCTGACATCGATGCGGGGAACCCCAGGACAGCAGTAAGGGAGATACCTTCAGGCGCAATAACACGGAATGAGGCTCTTGCATTTACAATCTTTTCTTCAGTACTCCTTGTATTCGCTGCGGCGATGCTTTCAAAGGTATGCTTTATACTTTCATTTCCGCTGCTTATTGTTTTATTCTTCTACTCATACACAAAACGCTTTACATGGCTTGCTCATATATACTTAGGCTTTGCAATCGGCCTTGCACCGGTTGCAGTGTGGATCGCAATCGTAGGGATGCCGGGAGTATCAATTATGCTCCTTGCGTTTGCACTGATGACTCATATCGCCGGATTCGACATACTCTACTCCTGCCAGGACTACGAATTTGACAGGCAGAACAATCTCTTTTCAATCCCTTCAAGGTTCGGAATAAAGAGAGCCTTTACAATCTCATCAGCCCTGCATATTACAAGTGTTATGCTGCTGGCCTCTCTCTATTTCACAGCTGGATTCGGAGTATGGTACTTTGCCTTCATCATTATAATAGCGGTTCTCTTTATCGTGGAGCACAGGATTGTCAAGCCCGATGACATCACACATATTGATATTGCTTTTTTCAATATAAACAGTATTATATCAGTACTTGTGTTTGCCGCGATTCTTACAGGGTATCTCACAGGGGGCTGACATTATGAAAAAAATTATTGCAGGTGTAACGGGCGCTTCAGGCAGCATTTACGCAAAAAATTTTATAAAGAGGGCCGCTTATCTTGGTATAGACCTCAGGCTGGTGGCAAGCAACATGGGCGCTTCTGTCTTCAAACATGAAACAGGTGAATCTATCTCTGATTATATTAAAGGGATTAAAGGGAGCCCGGATTGCAATGGAGATATTACCCTTTATGATAACAGCTATATGTTTGCAGATATTGCAAGCGGTTCATGCCGCACAGAGGGGATGGTCATAATTCCCTGCTCGGTCAGGACATTGGCCGGTGTTGCTAACGGTATGGCGGGAACACTCCTTGAGCGCGCTGCGGATGTCACGCTCAAGGAAGGGAGAAGGCTTATCCTCGCTGTGAGAGAGACCCCGCTGAGTCTTATTCACCTGCGCAACATGACTCTTGCAGCGGAGGCCGGAGCCGTGATACTCCCTGCTGCACCGGGTTTCTATCACTCCCCAACATCAATTGATGAACTTGCTGATTTTATCACAGGAAAAATTTTTGATCAGCTTAACATAGAACATGGCCTTGATACGGCCTGGAAAAGTATATAAACGGACAAACTGAATGAAAAAAAATTACCGCAATATCCATGAATTTATAGATGAGCTTGAACGGGCAGGTGAACTCATCCGTTTCAAAGAACCTGTTTCAAGCAGGCTTGAAATAACTGAAATAACAGACCGCATGTCGAAACTCCCCGGCGGAGGGAAGGCAATACTTTTTGAGAATGTAAAAGATTCGGAATTTCCCGTGCTGATGAACCAGTTCGGAAGCATCAGAAGAATCAACATGGCGCTGGGCAGCGAATCCCTTGATGATCTTGCCGGGAGACTCCAGGCTATCATAAACATGAAACCGCCGAAATCTTTTATGGAAAAAGTCAGACTGCTCCCTGAACTTTTAAAATACTCCAGGTTTCTTCCACGGACCCATAGAGGGAAAGCACCGTGTCAGGAGGTTATACTCAAAGGTGATGATATTGACCTGACAAAAATCCCTGTTCTATTCTGCTGGCCCGATGACGGCGGCCCATTTGTGACTCTTCCGGTTGTGTTTACAAAAGGACTGTCTGATGGGAAGAGAAACGCCGGGATGTACAGGATGCAGATCTTTGACAGAAACACAACAGGTATGCACTGGCATATACACAAGGACGGCGCTCACCACTACCATGAATATTTAAAAGCAGGGAAGAGGATGGAGGTTGCAGTGGCTATCGGAACAGAACCCGCTGTTACATATTCAGCAACAGCCCCCATGCCGCGCGGAATTGACGAGATGCTCCTTGCGGGATTTATAAGGCGCGCCCCGGTAAAGATGACTAAATGCCTTACAGTCGGGCTTGAAGTCCCGGCTGAGGCTGAATTCATAATCGAGGGTTATGTTGACCCCGGCGAACTGAGAGTTGAGGGGCCTTTCGGTGATCACACAGGATACTATTCACTCAAAGGGGATTACCCGGTTTTTCATGTTACAGCAATAACCCACAGGAAGAATGCAGTTTACAGCGCAACCATTGTAGGTAAGCCCCCCATGGAGGACTGCTTCATGGCCCTGGCAACTGAAAGACTTTTTCTCCCCATGATAAAAACCGTGCTCCCTGAAATTAAAGATTATATGCTCCCCTGGGAGGGTGTTTTCCACAATATAGCAGTTGTTGCAATTGATAAGGAGTTCCCTCACCACGCGGGTAAGGTAATGAACGGTATGTGGGGCTCCGGCCAGATGAGCTTTGCAAAAATTCTTGTGATGATTGATGACGAAAAACTTCTATACGACAGAGGAAAACTTATCAGGCATATACTTGATACTATTGATCTCCATGATGATGTGACTCTCACTAAAGGTATACTGGATGTACTGGATCACTCAGCTGAAAAACCTTTGTATGGATCAAAACTTGGAATAGACGCAACAGCAAGAATTGCCGGGGAGGAACCTCGCTCAGTAGAAGCTATTCACGGTTCAATGAACAGCACGGCCCTTACGCATGAATTTGCTCAGCTTGACGAAGGCTTTACCGGAGCAGTTTCAGTTCTTGATGAATGCAGAAACAGGGTTATACTCCTTAATGCAAAAAAAGGGAGCGGAAAAAATTCACAGTTTTTCATAAACAGAATCAGAAACAGTTCCTTGAAAAACCAGGGTATCTTCGTAATACTTGACTCCGGCATTGAATTGAAAAACTATTCCGCTGTCTTGTGGAAAGTCTTCAATAATGTTGACCCCGCCCGTGATATGGTACTGGAGAAAGGGTGCGTAATTATAGACGCAACGAAAAAAGGGATCGCAGACGGGCATTCCCGCGAATGGCCTGATGACATAGAGATGTCTGAAGATGTGAAAAAGATAGTGGATGAGATGCTTGCGGGAAACAGAGAATTTCTCATGTAAACCTCTCATTCTTTGCTTAAATTGAGCGGTTAAACATTTATTACCACATAACAAAACGCAGGTGAAATTCATCTGTGAGATAGGATCCATCTCTTTGCAAGGCACATATAAAAAAACGGGCCTGAGAGTGTGACAGTTGTCTTATTATACAGAATCAAAACAGAGGTAGAAAAATGAAATTGCTTCAAAAAATAAATAAATTCTGGATATTATTTCTTGTTTTTAATTTAATCGGCCTTGGTTCAGCAGGAATTCTCTGGAGTTTATCTAAAACAAAATATACTACAGAGGAAGTTTATTTTTACCCTTCATTCGTAAACGACTGGACCAGCCCGGATACTTCATTACTGCTTCATGGACGCCTTTATATTCCACGCAATCATTCGTTTCATTCATCATTCCCCGTTGTTTTAATGTTTCACGGAGTTAACAGGACACTTGAAGACAACGACTCTCTTGCAAAAAAACTGGTAAGCATGGAGGTTGCTGTTTTTTCAATTACATATCGTGGCCATGGCAAGTCCAGCGGCACATTCCCCACACTGGACGGGAATAAATATGATGTCAGTTTCGGTGATGCTTTAGGCGCTTACCGTTACGTGAGAGGTTTAACTTACATTGACCCGAAGCGAATTATGGCTTTCGGAAATTCACTTGGCGGAGGCGCAGCTGTTTTTCTTGCGGTGAGCAATCTGACCCCCAAGTTTGTAGCCACGTTCCCTGCTATGAGTTATCAATTGGCAGGAAAACCTTTATACCTTCATAAAGTGCCCGGTACAGAACTTGAAGGATTGATTATGGCCGGCACCAAAGATGAATGTTTCTGGTGCTACCCGGAATATGTAAATAAATTCAAGGAAATCAATCCATCCATTGAGTTAAAATGGTTTGAAGGAGCTGTCCATACAGACGGCAGATTCTGGACAGAATCAATTACACTTGCACACTCATGGTTTGCAAAAACGTTAAAAATTTCTGAAAATTCAATTCTGAAAAACTGGCTCTATTCAGGCTATTCCGGTTTAACTTTAGCCGCAATTATTCTTATAATAGATCTGGTGATCGCGATGATAAAATTGATTAAAACCGGAAGATTAAAAAAGAATCCCGCAGCTTAGTTTTAAAAAAAATTCATTTTTTTTCTTCGCCATTAAATATATCAGGATAGAGTTTTTTTGCACAGTCCGGGCAGAGGGAGTGAGTAAATTCAGCATCTGAATGCTGTTCAAGGTACTGCTCTATCTGACTCCAGTAGCCTCTGTCGTCGCGGATCTTTTTGCATGATGCACAGATAGGGAGCAGCCCGCTCAGGGTCTTTACATCCAGAAGTGCATTGGCCAGATCTGAAACAATTTTTTTTCTCAGGCGATTTATACGCATAACAGATATTATACTAACAGCAAGGATCAGGACTGTTATAGAGAGAAAAATTAATGTAAGATATATCACGTATGTCTTATTTCTGATAATGAAATCAAAGAAATCAGGGGGTCTGTTTATAACCTCAGCATCATCAGGGATAAGAGAAACATCGACTCTCTTTTTAACAGCCTCGCGATAATCCACCACTGCACTATTATGTACTTTTTCAATCACAGGTATTCTCTCAGGAATCTCTCCATTCAAAATCCGCGCAACCATTATTGCCGCTTCGGTCCCCTGCTTTTCGGGTGAATTCAGCACACCCCCGATGACCCCTTCTTTTAAATAATTCAGGGCAACAGTATAAACCGGTCCCCGTGCATGAGTTTTCAATCTGCCGGTGAAATCGTTATAGAAAAAAATCCGTCCATTTCTATCCTTAAAATAAGCAAGGAGCAGTAATGGAGTCTCCTCATCAAGCCTCTGAATTTCGGCAAACAGATCCTTTACCGGGAGATCAGGTGAAAACTTAAAAGATATTTCTTTGAATTGAGGAATAATCTTACTGATTGAATTGTATCTCGCGCGCCCTGTTGTAGTATAGTCACATATAGCATAAATACTTTTCAGTCCGGGATGAAGTTTTTGCATGAGCTTTATAGTTTCAGCCGGGGACTCCTCCTCCATTACCCCTGTAAATATTTTACGATCTATAATCTCTGTGATATTAAGGCTGTTTATCCCGGTAAAGACAACAGGTGTTTTACCGAACAGAGATCTTCCGTATTTAATCAGAAAATTTAAAGCGTCATCAT
The DNA here is from genome assembly GCA_002425885.1 of Spirochaetia bacterium UBA5550. Taxonomy (GTDB): domain Bacteria; phylum Spirochaetota; class UBA4802; order UBA4802; family UBA5550; genus UBA5550. Next base: position 20,610 of record DINC01000254.1, read on the forward strand.
CAGATGATATTATGCAGTCAAAACCTGTTGAGGCATATTTAATTCTGTATATATCATTAAGCTGTTGGAGATATATTGAAGAGAGGTATCTTTTTGTATCCATATATTCCACGCATATATCAGCCGGAATCTCCTCTTTACTGAAATACATCTGAATTGCATGAACTATAGCATCAGTCCACGGAAACCCGTGATGATAAGAATTCAATATAAGTATCTTTGCAGGCTCTGCGTCTCCGTTACTCCAGGCAGTCTGACTGATTGATAATAAAGAAATTAAGATTAAAATAATTATCCTGATTTTCATTTTCAGCTACAAGATACTCCATAGTCATATTCTACAGCTTCATATAAATATAATGAATAAGCCGGAAACTTTTTTTATTAAAAAAATACCTGAACTAATCTTTGACTTCCTCCTCCGGTTTTATCAGATTTAACATATCAGCGAGTTAAATACTCTGTCATTAAAATATGAATATTGATCTCTTCAGAATCAGGAGGATTTAAATGACCATTTTTTTTATGATGTCATTAATGTCTGCCGCAGTCACAGGGAGCGAAGGGGAGTACCACAGAGCTGAC
>DINC01000254.1:21225-32582 GCA_002425885.1 Spirochaetia bacterium UBA5550
AGCTGACCTGATTACACTTGCTTCAGAATCATTCAATGATGGGGAGTACCTTGACCGGGAATACAGCTGTGAAGGTAAAGACCTCTCCCCGGAGCTGCACTGGACATATCACGGAAAAGCTGAAAGTTTTGCTTTAACATGTGAAGATCCCGACGCGCCGGGTGGCACTTTTGTACACTGGGTAATTTATAATATTCCCGGCTCAGTTAAGAAACTGCCGAAAGGTTTCCCAAGGAGTTCCGGCGGGGGTGGAAGTCTTCAGGGAGTAAATGACTTCGGTGAATCAGGATATAATGGCCCATGCCCTCCCCCCGGAAAACCGCACAGATATGTATTTACAGTCTATGCCCTTGATGCAAAAATTTCTGACAGGGATATGAGACTGCCGGAATTTAAAAAACTTATAAAAGGACACGTCCTGGGGAGTGCGGGTATTACAGGGTTGTATAAAAGATAAGGGTGATTAACTCATTCCCGCGATTTTGCCGAAGCAGAGTATACGTCCCTGATCATCCTGAAGTCTGTAATCAGTTTCCGTATAACTCAGAAACACTTTGCTTTCGAGATAAACAGGCCTGCAGAAAATAATAGAAAAATGTCCCGGATTGAAACCTTCGATACAGAGCTTTGACATTATCATGTTCGCTGTACACAACCCCTGGATGAAGGGCCTGCCGAAACCGAAGAGGCTTGAAGTAAACTTCCTTGTGTGGACAATATTCTTATCTCCTGAAGCCTGTCCGTAATCCCGGGCGTAATTCTCATTGATGTACAGCTCATGGGTTGTACCCCCCTCAAGCTTATCAGCAGGTATACGGGTTATCCCCCTGAACTCACCCGTGTCATTAACTTTGAGCCTGTCGAGATATTTAAACGGGACCTCCTTAATTACAAAATGGTCTTTCACTTCCATATAGACCTCGTCATCACGCATAACACGTGTTGTGCCTATTATAGCTGCTTTGTCCGCCTTTATGCGTAGAACCTCTTCAAAGGCATAATCAATTATATATGATTCCCCTGCTTTCATAATGGAGTTAACTTTTATATCGCTCTTGAGATGAAGGAGGTGTCTGAAATTAACACCAATCTCCCTGAGAATTGACATCATCCCCACAGCCCCTGAATATCCGTAAACAGTGAAGGGAACTTCCACTTCATCAGGAACATTATAAAGTCTGTGCCACCTCTTCCTCGTTGATTCCCTGTATAAGAAATTACTGTCTCTGCCGTAACGGGGTTCTTTAAACTCAAGCCTGTGAGGGCGGAGTACGGCTTTAATTGCGGCTCTATAATAAAACCAGTTATAGCTGAAAGTGCCGGGATGCCCGTGATTTACAACCGGCAGATATTTTACTTCGTGCTTCATCATTTTCTCCGGAGAAAGAATCAGCAGCATAAAAAACAAAGGCCCGGTGTTTGTCCAGTAAAATAAAGATACATTCATGCGAAAATATAGATCGCCGGATAATAAAATAATATGTATTATTTTATTATGAAAATACTCCACATACTCCTGAAAAATAATGAAGAACAGCTTATGCAGAAGATACTCGATTATTCGCACAGGCAGGGCTATGTAAAATACACTTCAACACTGAAGGAAGCCTGGCGCATATCAATACAGGGTCTATCAGATGCTGTATGCGAAACAATTGAATCAGGACGGGAAGTGGAACTTACCCCCGATGAAAACTACGCGGAAGATCCCGCTGCAGCATTTGGTATACTCGAAGCCAAAAGACACAGAGAAAGGGGAATTTCATACTCAATGTTCATGGGACTCTTCAAGTATTACAGAGAATGCTATTCCGATCTTGTAAAAGAACAGAATTATCCGATAGAGGTTAAATACCGCTACATCCTTTTTATGGACCGGGTCTTTGATAGAATTGAAATAGGCTTCTCCTCGACCTGGGCCGAACTCAGCGGTGAGGAGAAATCAGATGAACTGAAAAATTCCAACAGGCTAATGACTAATGAAAAAAACATGTATCTTACTGTAGTTGAAAGCCTTGCTTCTCCTGTATTTTTTTTAAACAGCAGCAGGCACGTGGTATATATAAACCGCGCTGCATCCAGGCTTCTGAATCTGTCTCACACTCCCGGCAGTTATTATTATAACCGCAATGATTTAGACATTAATCTCCCGGAGTGGATTAAAAGTTACTCCGAAATATTTTTTAATGAAGCGCAGAGTGAACTCTGCTTTGAAACCGGTGACCCGCTGGAACAGAATTCAAAGAAATACCAGGGCCGTATCGCGCGCATGGAGGACGTAAGCGGGAAATACAGCGGCTCAGTAATAATTCTCAGCGATATTACAGACAGAATAGAGGCTGAAAATAAAATCAGGGCGCAGAAAGATGAACTTCAGAAAGCTCTTTCTGACATAAAGAAACTTCGCGGGATTCTACCGATATGCGCCAGCTGCAAAAAGATCAGGAATGATGAGGGGTACTGGGACCAGGTTGAAATTTATATAAGCGAACATTCCGAAGCTGAATTCAGCCACGGATTATGCCCGGACTGTATAAAAAAACTTTATCCTGATTTGAAAATACATAAAGAAAAGTGATTTATTCTTTCATTTATCCTATCTTAAAACAGCCCGCTGACGATAGAGATTCACTCTTATATATTGAAATAAATATACCTTGACACAGGCTCTTTTATAAGAATTATTCACAATAATTCTCTGTGCTATATGGAGGTTTGTATGAATACGGCACTGGCGGTGAAAATCCTTATAATATCAGCATCTGTGATGTTTATCATACGACAGGCTTCTGTCCTGATGAAAAAAAAGTTCATCAGACTCACAACTACACCTATTATTACATACTTCATATGCGGGCTGGCGGTTGTTGGCGTTTTCAACTTCAGCCAGGGTAATGAATGGCTTATACTGGCAGCCCTGGGTTTATCACTAATCGCTGACGCTGTACTTATGAGTGAGTCATCGGATCTTTTTGCACATGGTCTTATCTTCTTTCTCGGTACTCATATTCTTTACAACATAGTATTTGCCACTGGTTATTCTTTTCTCTTAAGTGATATACTTTCAGGAGCTATACTCATTGTGCTAATGGTTTTTCTTATCTACAAGTTTCACAAATCAGGTAATCTCGGGAAAATGCTGCTGCCGGTTATTGTTTATGTCTCTGCTCTTTCACTGATAGTATTTTTTTCTGTCAATGGCTACATGAGAATTCATGACATATCACATGCCATGATGATGTGGGGTGCAATTTTATTTTATATATCAGATGCTATACTGGGGTGGAACCAGTTTATAAAGTATTTTAAATTCGGCACATTTTATATATGGCTGTTTTACGCGCCGGGGCAGTTTCTTATAGCGCTGTCACTGTTTTACTGATCATAACTGTTTTAAGAATGATTCAGAATACAATTTATTATGCCGGTTTAAAGCACTTAATACCGGCATCTTATGATAAAAATCAAAAGCTCCTCCATAAGATCCCGGTATACTCACATACTCCTGGAACCTGCATGACAATAATTTAAACATTGCCTGAACTGCTGTAATGTAAAGATATCCTGAAGCTTCATAATATCGCTTCTTAATTCACTACATTTCTTTTTTCCCCTGCGAGAAATGATCTTATGTTTTCTGAAATTTCTTTTACAAGCCGTTTGCGTGATTCGATGCTTGCCCATCCGATATGGGGAGTAATTATCAGTTTAGGCGCTTTTAGGAGCGGATCATCAGACGATGGAGGCTCTTTCTCCATCACATCAATTGCCGCGCCTGCGATAACTCTATCGAAAAGAGCCTGCCGTAGTGCCGCAGGATCAACAATGGGCCCGCGCGCCATGTTGATCAGAAACGCGCTCCTCTTCATCCTGGAAAGAAATTCTTCGTTGATAAGATACCGTGAGTAATCAGTGAGAGGCATGTGTATTGAAATAAAATCCGACTCTTTAGCAAGGTCAAATAGATTCAGCCTGCGATATCCTCCGTCACTTTTACTGTCGTCACGCTTAAGCGCAACTACATTCATTCTGAAAGCGGTGCAGAGTCTGGCAACTTCACTTCCAATTGAACCCATCCCCATTATACCCACGGTTTTACCTTCCAGGTCAAAGAATGGCCAGGTGCCCAGTGTAAATATATCCGAACTGCTCCATGAGCCGTCATGAGCAGCGCCGTTATACTGAATCAGATTCGTCGAAAGAGCAAGTATAAATCCAAGAGTAAGCTGTGCAACAGTTGTGGTTGAATACCCCGGAACATTTGCAACAACGATGCCGCGGTTTTTTGCCTCATTGATATCTATGTTGTTATATCCCGTTGCGGCTTCGGCGATCATTCTAAGCTTAGGGCACCCTGTGAGCACATCATTACCAATTACAACCTTGTTTGTAATTATTATAGTCGCATCACTGCATCTTCCGGTTACATCAGCCGGAGACGTTACCGGATATGAAACAAATTCACCGTAGCGTGCTATTCCTGAAAAATCGATATCGTCATAATCAACTGTTGCTGCATCGAGAAACACAATTTTTTCTGCCATAACTTTTTCCTTTGATTAATATTATTTCAATATCTCACTGATTGTCCGGAGAAGCTCATTCTGCCTGTAAGGTTTATGAACAAACCCCCTGACACCTTCAGCCATCATGGATTGAGAGGCACCGTCAAGGCTGAAGCCCGAGGAGAGAATAGCCCTGATATCCGGATTAATTTTTTTCATTTCGAGAAAAGCGTCACGCCCGCTCATTTCAGGCATTATCATATCAATGATAACTATATCAATCTCTCTCCACTTCTCCCTGTATACAGATAGGCCTGCTGCGCCGTTAACAGCTTCAATGACCGAATGTCCCGTGTCAATAAGCATTTCGCTCAGCACATTTCTCACTACAGTTTCATCATCAATAATAAGAATCCGCTGAGCAGGGATATCCGGTTTCTGCTCAATCTGCTGCTTTTCTGAATCTGCATTACTGTCACCGGACACCGGGAGATAAATTTTAAAAGTGGTGCCGATCCCCTCTTCACTGTAAACACTTATAGATCCATTATGATTTTTAACAGTCCCGTACACAGAAGCGAGCCCCATTCCAGTACCCTTTCCGGAATCCTTAGTAGTAAAAAACGGTTCAAATAGATGTGATTTCACGGCATCACTCATCCCTATTCCTGTATCAGAAACGCTCACTAAAACATACCGCCCGGCACTGATGTCCATCATCTGCACCTTCTGCATATCCGCTTCAACATAAATATCTTCAGTTTCATAGGTAAGAGTTCCGCCATTCGCCATGGCATCCCTGGCGTTGAGCCCGAGATTCAGAAGTGCGTTCTGCATTTGTGCGGGATCTCCTGTAACTACAGGGTTCAGAGAATTGAATTTTCTGATAATATTGATTCGCCTGTCGATACTGTGCTTCAGCATCTCTATTGTCTCATCAATTAATGGATGCAGGTTTACCTGTACCAGCTGGAACTGGCCCTTTCGCGCGAAAGCCAGCAGCTTTTTAGTAAGATCTGCTGAACGCATTGCCACTGATATAATTCCGTCAGAATATTTTTTTAGAGCGCTGTCTCCCAGTTTTTTTGAGAGAATTTCTGCATACCCCAGAATTCCGCTAAGCTGGTTATTAAAATCATGGGCTACGCCGCCTGCAAGCTGCCCTATGGCATCCATCTTCTGAAGGTGAGATAACCGCAGTTCAATTCTTTTCCTTTCGGATATATCACGGACTATAGCTATCATAAAGTTCCTGTCTTCAACCATGAAAGAGGTGAGAGAGACCTCTGCATCAATTGGTTCCCCTGCAAAGGTCGTGTGGGTCCATTCAAAAAACTGCGGCGTCCCCTGATATGCCAGTCTCATCTTTTCCATAGCTTTTTCCAGGGACACTGATCCATCCGGCTGGAACTCCGGAGAAAATACAGCAGGGGTTTTCCCTATAATATCATCTCTTGTGCAGCGGAACAACTCTTCCGCTTTTGTATTACAGTCGTTGAAACTATAATTTTCTATTAGAAAGATAGCATCCACCGCTGATTCAAATAAGAGCCGGTATTTCTTTTCACTGAACCTGACAGTCTCCTCCATTTTTTTTCTTTCAGTAATATCTGTGACCACAGTGATCAGATATTTTTCATCATGCATTCTTATACAGTCAGCAGAAAGCAATCCCTGTCTTATTTCATTTCCTGCACCTTTCACAGCTACCTCAAGGTTTCTCACAAAACCATCGTTTTTTATATAATCAATTATCAGATCACGCTGTTCCGGATCATAGTAAAACCCCAGTTCCTTAACCGTTTTCCCTATAACATCCTCTTTCTGGTAACCGAATAAATTCAGAAACGAATCATTAACTTCAATAAATTCCCCTGTGTCAATAGTGCTTATGGACATAACTGCCGGATTAATACTGAAAGCTCTTGAAAATTTTTCTTCACTTTCAAGGAGCTGATGATTGGAATCAACCAGTTCAGAATTCATTGCTTCGAACTCCTCCATGGTAGCCTGAAGCTCTTCATTAGTCGCTTCAAGTTCCTCTCTCTGCTGTCTTAAAATCTCTTCATTTTGCTTTCTCTCTGTTATATCCCTGAACTCGGTTATTCGGACCTCTTTCCCGTGATACGGTATTATTTTTCCGGTTATCTCCACGGGAAAAATTGTGCCGTCTTTTCTCAATGCAACTGCATCATAGGGCTGTTCATATCCTGTTTTTATCTTTTCCAGAACAAAATCTCTCCAGGCCGGATCAAGGAGAAGCAGGCCGTTCATCCCGACAAGCTCCGGGTAAGTATAACCAGTGAGCCTTGCAAGCCCTTCATTGCACACAATAATTACACCATTGTCATGTATGGCAATCCCGCCGGATGATGCCTCATGAAGAGTCCTGAACCTATCCTCACTTTCACTCAACTCTTTTGTCCTCTCGCTGACCATATCCTCCAGCGAATATTCACGCCGCCTGAGATACCCGGACAATAGAGTGACAGCAATAGTAAGCATCAGGGCCGAAACACCCCCCATAAGGCCCGTATTACTCAGATGAGTCTTTGTGTATCCCCCTTTTGAAAAGATCTTTATCCCCAGTACCCGGTCAAAAATAAAAACAGGATAAACCGCCTGCATAAAATTTTTCTCTTTTACATTATATGAATTACCCTCCGGATAAACTGCAAGGCTCTCCTCATGATTAAGAGTTGTTATATCAATTATCTCAGCATCAAGGTTAAGATTTCTGCTTTTGCTGAAGGACATTGCATAACTGAGTATCATGCGCATGTCTGCTGTGAGAAAGAGGAATCCTTCCGTCCAATTTTTATTTTTAAAGACCGGAAAAATTACTGACATAAGCTTACCGTTCTTTTTAACATCCCTGAATTCTTCATAACTGACAAAAGATGCCATGCCTGTGGCAAGGGAATTTTCTATTGCGTTTCTCCCTTCCCTGGTGGAACGAAGATCATATCCGGGCTTATGCGTTCCCTCAATGATTGTTTCTATGTATAATAGAGGATATGTCAGATCTCCTCCTGTTTTCACCCCGGCATACCAGCCTCTTGTTTTTACTGGGCTGAATCTCATTTCAGAAGTATATGCTCTGAATTCATTACGATCAATTTTCTCACTGCTTTTAAAAAATCTCCCGAGATTCTCCAGATCATAATTAACATTAATTATATTTTCCCTGATTACGCCGGCAACAGAATCAGATAGCGGGATAAAATCAGATTTTGCCTTTCTGTTTTCGTAATCATTAAAAATTAAATAAACCACCAAAGATATAAAAATCCCTGTTCCAAATATAAATAAAGTTTCAAGCTGCCTTAATGCAAAAGATTTTGAATTACTCCATCTTTTTTTGCGCATAACAATAGTTATACCCATAACTGTCACTGTACAGATTACAAGGAATGAAATCACAAACACAGCAAACCTCGCAACAGACACTGCGGCTCTCCAATCTTCAGCAGAGAGATCGGTCCCCACGGCCATAAGCACATTTCCTGACCGGGGATCAATGACCGGGGCATACCCTGCAACGAATGTGCCATATTCATCGGTATAGGGGCCGATTACGCCGGGCAAGGCATCCTCAAATACTTTTATAAAATCCAGGTGAGGCTCAATATAGACTGTGCCGGGAGGTGAAGCCATGGGATCATTTTCTTTTATGTTTTCAGGGCCGAAAACAAGGCGCCCGTTTATCATTGTGAAGCTGTAGATTGACTTTAATCCTGAGTAACTACCGTAGGAGATCATCTGATTACGGATCAGTATAAAATCAGGATTATTTTTATCCTCCGGAGAAAATTTCAGTCCCGCCACTCTTTCAGGCATAATAGCATTGGCCACTGCCCTTGCGTTTCTCAATATCTCATTCTTTATCTCTACTCCGGCCAGTTCCCCTCTCCATGAAGCTACGGACCATGTAATCATACCTGCAATTATAATCATCAGCAGAAAAAATGAACTCTTCAGGTAAAACCTCTTTGCATCCGGTGTTTCAGCTTTTATTTTATAAAAGCCTGACAGAATACCGGCAGAGATTATAACCTGAAGAGCAGCCGGATAATATATATGAAAATAAACACTTGCATTAACAGTTGAATCCAAATCTGAAAAAACGGAGGGATGGGAAGCAATCCAGGTTAATGAATAAATAAACATTAAAACTGAAGCAATGAGCCAGCCGTTTTTTTTATACCCTTCAGACTGTAACGCGTAACGGAAAAAAACATAAGCCGCCGCAAAAGCTGCAGGGAAAGCGAGAATCTGATGAAGCGAGAAATAACCGCTGTTATATTCTGTATTTACAAAGGAACCTATTGCCAAAACCACTACAACTGATACATAAACAGCAGCAATCTTTTTCAGTCTGCCTGAGAAAAACATCATACCGTACATCAGTAGCGCCAGAAATGAAACTGAGAAGATAATAATACCGGGGATAAAAAGAATTTTCATAGAGGGGAAATGATATAATACTATATCAATCCACTTATTAACACACATCCCGAGAGCAAAGAACTGGAGGTAAAACTCCTGACTGAATAATTTCTTTTTTTCACAGGGGGTGTATAAAACAGCAGCAAGAAGCAGCATAATTACACCATGCAAAAAAAAGAGAAAATCAATATTAGCTGGAAGCCAGACAGAAAGCATTTAATCACCGCCAGAAAGGGGCTGGAGATTCCGGATAAAAACAGTAATTTTTGTAAAACATCTCTTCACGGAACATATTGCGGGCATAGATAACCCCTTATAATAATATATACTATTCAATATAAGCAAGAGAGTCTTTGAAGGCAATAAAAAGCTTTAACGTGGATTTTTCCGGGATTTTTTAATAATGGATGATGCCGCGGTGGAACACTTCCGGCAGCATCATCCTTACAGCTATTACTTCAAAGATGAATAGACTTTAACAAGTCTCTCAACAAGCTCACCGAAATGCTTTATAGCAAGTTGAACAGGTTCGGGGGAACTCATATCTACTCCTGCCTCAAGCAGCTCATCCAGGGGATATTTGCTCCCGCCAAGCTTCAAAAAACCAAGATAAGCATCCCGCGCTGAAGCTCCCTCACTTATAACCTTTTCAGCAAGGGCTATGGCTGCCGAAATCCCTGTGGCGTATTTATATACATAGAATGCTGAATAAAAATGCGGAATTCTCAGACACTCAAGTGTTAGCTCGTCATCAATAAACAGCTTATCCCCGAAGTATGCATCAAGGAGGCCGCCGTAAATTTTCCTCATCACTTCAAGTGTAAGAGCTTCGTTATCCTCAACGACCTGGTGTGTCATCTTCTCAAACTCGGCAAACATCGTCTGTCTGTAGAGAGTGGCCCTGATGTTATCGATCTCCCTGTTCAGTATATACGCGGTCATTCTGCTGTTATCTTTATAAAATTCAAGGAGATACCGGGAGAGCAGTGTCTCATTAAAAGTTGAGGCCACCTCAGCTACGAATATAGTATAATCTGAATTAACAAAGGGCTGATTCTTCTTTGAATAAAACGAGTGCATAGAGTGCCCCGCCTCATGTATCAGAGTATAGAGGGAGTTGATATTCTCATCTTCATAGTTCAGAAGAATATACGGATGAGAATCGTAGCACCCGGAGGAATATGCGCCGCTTCTCTTGCCGCGGTTTTCATAACGGTCAACCCATCCGTTCAGCAATCCTTCTCTCATTATACCCGTATATTCGCTGCCAAGAGGGGCAAGAGCTTTTACACATGTGTCAACAGCTTCTGTATAACTCATTGAAAAATTTACATCACTGACAATGGGAACGTAAGTATCATAAAAATGCAGCCTGTCAAGCCCCAGGGCCTCTCTGCGGAAATCGAGATAATTAAAAAGAGGCTTTGTGTTTTCACGCACTGTTTTAATAAGATTCTCATAAACTTTTTCAGGCATATTATCAGAGAAGAGAGATGCCTCCCTGCTGTTTTTAAAATTTCTCACCTTTGAATAGAAGGCATCTTTTTTGTTGGAGTGCTCCAGGGTTGACGCAATTGTATTCTTCAGATTATCGTATGAACTGTAATACTGTTTAAAAGCTCTGCTCCTCACTTCTCTGTCCGGCTCCTGTAGGATTGTGCTGAAATTTCCGTGGCTCAGCTCAACCTCTTCACCATTACTCTTTTTAATATTGCCGAACTTGATGTCTGCATTGTCCAGCTGGCTGAATATCTGCGACGGTGCATGCGCGATCTCGCCGGACATAGCGAGGATCTGTTCTATCTCTTTACTGAGAGTGTGAGGCCTGAAGCGGAGAATCTTCTCAAGGTAGAACCTGTACTCCTTCATCGAGTGGTCAGAGATATATTTACTGATCACTTCAGAATCTATGGACTGAATCTCCGGTGTCATAAAACTGGATGCCTCTGAAAGCCTTGTATAGAGATTCACCGAACGCTGATACATGGCAAGGCAGAACTGGTTTGTCTTGTCCTCATCGCTTTTCAGATGCGCGTATGTATAAAGCTTTTCGATTGACCTGGACATTGTGAGGTCAAACTCAATCGCAGCTTTAAAGGCATCAAGGGACTTCCCTAGCCTCCCCCTGAATCTTTCATATTCCGCAATTTTATTTTCAATATCTTTATAGAGGGACTCCCACTCCTCCTCTGTATTAAACATAGGGGAAAGGTCCCATTTATCTCCCGCTTTAATATCCTTCCTTTCCGGGATAGCTGCTGATGCCATTAATTTACTCCTATTATAAATATGTAATATTGAAAAATCATTCCTGCAAAAGCTTTGATCCGCAGGGAGACCCATAAGCTAATCTATCTTTTTAATCGAGTTAGAAGATATTAGAATAATTAAAGTATTTTAAAA
>DINC01000137.1 GCA_002425885.1 Spirochaetia bacterium UBA5550
TTTAAAAAGAGTATTTGTCAAGATAATTGTCGCAGATTTCACTAATGGTGGAAAGCCTGTGCATATTGTCAGTGGTTTCAGGGGGCATTCACTTGTCATAATAACTGTATATATACCGATGCCTTCGAAATTTATAACACCATTTGAGCGAGGGTGATTATATAAAAATCATGTAATTCCTGCAGCGAACAGTATTTCAAGGCTGATGTGCTGAAAAAAATTGAGCGTGAATATAATGATATATACTTGGCCGGGAAAAAAGCGATGAAGGAGATAATAATCCCGGTTGAAGAGTTTGTTAATTTATAAATTGCGGCAATCAGGACAAATGCAGGATTAACAGGCTCCAATTAATCGGAGAATTATACTGAGAGTGTCTCATTCAGCGCTATACCTGCCCGGGAAATAAGTATATGACTAAATAAAGTTGAATCAGGGCAGGTGTATGAGATAAATTCCCTACCTCAGCGGCCTGAATCCCCCCTCTTCATCAAATGAACCAATATATTGGAGCCGTGTAATGTCCTGAATCACAGGGAGGTCTCCGGCGATAGGGGTATCGTCATCCATGGAAACGAGACCGTTACTATATACTGTAATTTTCGCACTGAAGACAGCTGTTTCATATAAAATCTCACCTTCAATGATCCAGTGACTGCTGCCGTTATCGCTGACATAACTTTTAATTCGTGGTGGTAATATCTGGTCCTTAAGGTCAGCAAGGAATGCTGTGTCAGGGGGCTCGCTCCACTCAATGTCATCAGCGGTTTCAAGCACGAGAAACCTTCCTCCCTGGCCCTGTATATTTGTGCAGAAAAACTTCATATACAGAAGAACGTTACTCTGGTTCAGCTCTATGAATTCGTCATTGGTGTTATGAAGTATATCCGATTCCCCGTTTAAGAGATGTGACTTCTCATTACTCATTAAATAGTACGCGTGATTGTCCGGTGTTGCCTTTGTGTTTTTGATTTCATACCAGTTATAGGCTTTATAAAAAGGGAGTGAACAGCGGCTTATATGTATCATCGGGTCATCCCTGAAATCAGAACTTTTTATCCCCGCAAGTTCAAAGCATCTTTCTCTTTCTTCACCGCTGAGCCTCTCCCAGCAGTTACCCTGTACCGGGTTGAAGATCCTGTTCGCCAGTATAGACTCCTGCCTGAGGGTTTTTGCCCTCTTCTTCTTTGCAGGTGAACTGGTTTTGCGGTAAACAGGGCGGGTTTGTGCTACGCGTTCCTCTCCGGTTTTCATGTCAGCGTAATATGGATTGTCCATGTAGCAGCCCTGAAATGGAGGGTCCCAGAGATAATTAGGTTTTGCCGCAATGACCGGCTCGTCACCTGCTATGTTAAGTATTAGTTCATCAGCTTCCAGGTCCATTATTTCATGTTCTGTACCGAACCCCGATACACGGGATATTGCCTGTGCAGCAATACCTGTGGTGGCGCCGAAATACTGCTGTATGCGGCAGTTATTGAGTATTGTTTCCCAGTCATTGGGGTAGAGGTTTCTGAGCTGGCTTATGTCCTGCCAGAATGTCCAGACGCGCACACCGTATCCCCGCAGCAGAGTTATTGCCTGTCTCAGTTGAGGGAGTGTGCCTAACTGGGCAGCCTCATCGATTAAAAGAAGCGTTGGTACAGCAGGCTGTTTCCTCCTCCTTGTTATTACTGTTATAATGGTGCCGATCCAGAGGCGCAGCAGTGATGAGTGGCTTTCAAGCTTATCAGGCGGGAGCACAAGATAGACCGACATTGGTGAGCCGTCGTAAATTTTATTCAGGTCAAGGTCAGATGATGAGAGGTGTTCGGTCATCTGGTCCCCTTTCAGAAAGTCCAGGTGGTTAACAGCATATGCGATATAACCGCCAATAGTTTCATCAGCGGGATTCTGCAGTATACCTGTCAGCTGTTTCAGTTCATAGTTGTCGGATGTCTGCCATTTCTCCGACCGTTCTTTGAGTACTCCTATGGGGCTGTTGATCAGGTTTCTCACTGCGGGGAGTGTGGCATTTTCTGAATCGTACATTGTAAGTACATCAATGATTGCGGCACTCACAAGGGTTTTCCCCATGGTGTTCCAGAAATAATCATTTCTGACTGCGTTTTCATTCGGAGCTGCTATGAGGGCCGCAAGTGTGGCTACATCTTCAACAAAACGCTCTGAGGATGGGTCTGTGAGGTCAAGGGGATTAAACCTGTGACGGGTCTCCTCTCCTGTTATATTGAAGGGATCGAGAAGTATAACCTCCTGTCCCATTGCACGGCGCCGCTCTGCTGTGACTGAGTAGTTCTCCCCTTTCGGATCAACTACAACCACCGGGCCCGTGTATCGGAGGAGAGCAGGTATTATGCATCCTGTCCCTTTCCCTGCTCCGGTAGGTGCAACTGTTACAAGATGCCCCTCTCCTGTGTCAAGTATAGGCTCAAGTGATAGAGCCGGTGAGCTGAATTCCGGCCCCGGTTTTCTGAATCCGATTATCGATTTGCGGTGTCCGGGCTCAAGTGACCATCCCACAAGCAAACCTTCTTCAGGGAGTATTCCCGGGATCTTCCGCATCTGCATCCTCTCTATTTTTGAAAATATATCTGATGATTACAATTCATACCGCAGATCTGTGTCAAGCAGGATTAAGAGTGATGACTCTCTCCGCCGACGGATGTTTCATTTTAATCCACTGAAGATTGTTATGATTTTGTTAATTGTTATCATTACATGTAAAAAAAGATTGAAATAATGTATGATAAATTTCTGCTTAATGAAATGAGTTCTAATTTTTTTAATAAAATTTATCACACACTTTCAATGAACATCCGGTCCGTTTTTTACGGATTAGAGTCTGTTATGGAATCAGTAACATTCCGGTGCAAAACCTCTATTAACGAAATAATTATATTTTTATTATGCTCAGGTGGAGTTGTGTCTGCATTCGGGCGGTTCAGATATTTGAATTGCTGATGATAGCCTGAAGATTCAGTCAGTATATTCATCCGGCAGTCTGCATGGTGTAATAAGCGAGGAGAGTAATGATTGAGATAAAGAAGTTTTTTACACAACTGCTGAATTACAAAGGATACATGATCCCGGTTCTGCTCTTTGCAGCCGCCTCTTCGCTGCATGCAGCGGTTCGCTGGGAAATCTATATTATTGTTATTCTGCAGATTGTATTTTTTATATGGGCTGCTGTAGTCGCTTACAGAGGTGGCTTTGTATTGTGGCCTGCTGCAATGTTCGGGATTTTACTGCTCCTCTTCAATTCCGGTTCTATGTTATACAGGGAATATAACCTTCACAGTGTAACTGAGGCTATAGCAGCGGGGGAGATCCTCAGGGCAAGAGACCTCATTGAGTCTGTGGATTCCGAAGATATTGTTAAATCAAAACTTTATAATCAGCTTCAGGGTATTGTAAACACAAGGATCGAACAGCAGACCGCTGAGCTTGTATCAAAAGCGGGAGCTGAATTAAAAGGAAATAATAATGCTGAAGCAAGGAAGACCGTCACAATGATCCTTGATTTTGACAGTAATAATAAAACTGCTGCTGAAATGTCCCAAATCATAACAGACAGGGAAATTGCTGCAATTGAGAAGCAGCTTTCTCCGGAAATTTTCGCCGGGCTGAAAACGCTCAGAAAAAATATAGACCTCCTCATCAGAAAGAAAAAATTTGATGAAGCAGTAAAGAGTATTGATGACTTCGTAAATATCAATCCCGGGATTGATAAGAGCAGTGTTATCATTGTACCTCTGGTTGATCTTATTGAAGAGAGGGAAAAAGGTGCTGAACTGGCAAAGCAGAAACAGCTTAATTATAAAAGAATAGATGATGCTCTTTCCCTCTATAGAAAAAAGAAATACAGTGAATCTGTTAAACTCCTTGAGGAGGTACTGAATTATGACAGAAAAAACAGCACAGCGAAGAGACTCCTTCAGAAAGCTGAAGCGAAATTGCATAAAGAAAGAACAGCGCTGTGGAAGAATATAGCCATCATAGCTGCTGTACTGGCAGCTATCGGTTTTTTTATCTGGAGAAGAAGGTAGGACGATGCGTGTTCTCTCCTGACAAGGGGATTTTACCGTTCAATGAATTAAGAGAAAGGTGCTTATATTATGATTTCAGATGTCAATAAAACGGAAAGTTTTGAATTAAATAAAGAGGATGCCGGTTCCACTGAGAGCATTGAGCTGAACAGCGAGGCCGCAAAACCTACAGCGGGTTTTGATCTTAATGTTCAGAGTACTGCAAATAACAGCGCTGCCGGAGAGCACCTGATCGGCGCGGTTATCAATGGCTATACTGTAACTTCAATACTTTCTGCCGCAACAGGTGAAGCGGAGATCTTCCTTGGCAGGAAGGGTGAGGATATAGTGGTAATAAAATATTATCACTCAAACATGAAGCCGAAAACGGAAATTCTGACTAAGATAAAAAATCTCGACCATCCTGACATTATTAAGCTGTATGAATTCGGCGAATTCAGAAACAGGTTCTATGAAATAATGGAATACGCTCCAGGGGGGACTCTTGCTGATACGGGTCCGGACGGTAAATATAAATACCTCCCAATGTCTGAGGATAAGGTCGTGAAGGTGGTGGCTGAGACTGTGAATGCTTTCCATTATTTTCACGAAAAAGGTATTATACACCGCGATATAAAACCTCTCAATCTTTTCTGCAGAAGTATTGATGATATGGATATAATTATCGGTGACTTCGGCATATCTTCCGACCTCGATGTTGATGGGGGGATGAGCAAGAAGATGACCTCAACCGGTTCACGAACAACCGGATATGCGGCACCGGAACTTTACGGTGTTGCACGGGATGACAATAGGTCAAAGATCCTTATAGGGCCTGAAGTCGATTATTACGCGCTCGGTATTACTGTTTTCGAGATCCTCACAGGTGTGAACATCTTCTCCGGCAGAAGTGAGATGCACATTATGCGTGATACCATACAGGGGCGAATAATTGAAGATATCATTACCCGCCCTGAGGCGAAAAATATCTCGCCCCGGATGAAAAAGCTTATTCAGGGGCTCCTCACTGTTCGTCACGATAAACGCTGGGGTTTCACAGAGGTGTCCCGGTGGCTTGCAGGGGAAGATGTTCCGGTATTTGAAAATGCGCCGCTCAGGGATTTTGATCCGTTGAAATTCGGAAACAGGACATTAAGCTCGATGGAGGAGGTTGTGGCTGCCCTTGACTCCGACAGGGAGCTTGCAAAAAAGATCCTCATGCGTGCGGAACTTGAAAAGTGGGCTGCGCGTTCAGGCTTTGACAGGCTCAGTGATGATATAACTGCAATAAGGGAATCAGATATTAATGATGACCTGAAGGTCTCAACACTGCTCTATCTCCTTGAGCCGTCGCTTCCGTGCAGAATTGACGATAAAACAAAACTGAAGAGTATAAATGATTTTATTGATATTTTAAGGAGAGTGCCTGAAACGATGGCCTCCCTTATACTTGAGGAGAAAAAATCTGATCTTTATCCCTGGCTTGATACTATTGATAAGAAGATAACCCCTCTTATCAGGGAACAGGTTTCCAATTATAAAAAGGAGGGGGACCAGTCTAAAAGACTTTCCGTTGTAAGCAATCTTTATCTCTCCTTTGCCGGTGATAAAATCAAACCCTTTACTGATAATGATTATGAGATGTCGGGAGTTGATGATTTAATAAATATCCCGAAGGGTTTCAGGGGTAAAGCAGTAAGTGAACTTACAGACAGAAATTCAATTCTCTATATCTGGCTCAGACGGCAGGAGATCCCGCAAAGTTTCGAAATGGACTGGATCTCCATGGATAAGACCTGGGATAATCTCACGGAAATTCTCTCCGGAAATATCGAGTATATACGTGAGAGAAAAATAAGGGAAGTCTTAAGGCTTCCCCGGAGACTCCGCAGGGTGGTCATCGTTGCGGGTGCGGCTTCAATTATCAGTTTTACTGCTGTGCTGTGTATCCTTCTCCGGTTTATGTTCACTGTGTACAGCTTCCCTGACTTTTCTCCGTATACCAGGATTCCTGTTCCGCAGAAATGGTCCTATATTTATGAAACAGAAACTCCATCACAGAAGAGAACTCTGGTTAACGGTACCCTTGTACTGATAGAACCTGCACTATCTCAGGGCGAAATCAGTGATCTGAAAGAGCAGGATATGATCCATGTCAGATACTATTCAGGCAGCACTGGAAACACAGGCTTTATTAGAAAAAAAGATCTGGATATAACATACTTCAGTTACAATTTTCTTTTCTTCTTTATACCTGCTGTTATGCTCTCCCTTTTCTCTATTGCAGGTGTTTTAACAATATTTATCAGAAATAAAAGTGATAACTTCTATTATGAAAATAAATCCGCAGTTACTGCGGCAGGGATAATATGCACTGCCGGAGTTTCATCTCTCTTCATGATACCGCTTTTTATCTATTATGATAAATGGAGAACAGAAAAGATTAAAAGTGACAAAGCCCTCTCTTTCATAAAAAGCGGTAAGTTCACTGCCGGTGACGGTGACGGAGATGTAAAGATGGAGAAATACAGCAATGGTGACAGTTATTTCGGCCAGTTTAAAAACTCTAAACGTCACGGGCACGGTACCTATAGTTTTTCCGATGGGGATAAGTACACGGGCGAATGGAAAGATAATGACAGGCACGGTCATGGCGTATATACCTACGCAGGCGGGGGGAAGTATGACGGAGAATGGATCAATAACGAAATGGATGGTTACGGCATATTGCACTACGCAGACGGAAGCGTATATAAAGGGGGATGGAAAGCCGGAGTAACTCACGGCAGATGCGTCCTGTCCTATGCAGGGGGCGACAGGTATGAAGGGGAAGTGCAGGATGGTGCGAAGAACGGCCAGGGGACAATGACCTATGCTGACGGAACCGTGCGAAAGGGTGAATGGAAAGATGGTGAATTCATAGGGTGACAGCATGACTGAAGAGAATTACAGGGAAAGAAAAGAGGCACAGCAGAAAAAGTTTACGCAAACCGCAGACGGGAGGGTATGCCATGTCTGCTCTCACGTCAATGATGCAGATGCGATGTTCTGCGAAGAGTGCGGTGCCGGGTTTGATAGTATTGATAAACCATGCCCTGTGTGCGGAGAGATGAACAGCGGCGTATACTGCGCGTTCTGCGGGTCCAACACAGAGGGTGTAATGTGCGGTGCATGTAATACAGTGCAGTATACAGATTTCTGCTCAAACTGCGGTGCCCCGGTTTCCGGTATGGCCCGTGAAATGGAGAGGTCGCTTGAAGCCCCTGCTGAACTGCAGGTAATGTCGCAGCAGGAGGCTGATGCGATTATTCAGGAGATTAATGGTGCACTTGCACCTGACATGCAGAAGGAGTACGAGAAGAAACGTCAGAGGCTGATCCTCCTGAAGGAGAAAGAGTACTTCGATTCAAGGGAGCAGAGAATTGAGGATTATAAAACTTCCGGTGCGCAGAAAGTAAAGCTTATCTCTGCCGAGGAGATGGCTCAGATTAAAAAGTCTGTGGAGAGACTGCGCGGATTTGTCGCTTCAGAGAGTGAGCGTGTTGATGAAGTTGTGAAAGTCAGGGAGGAGACCGCAAAAAAGGAAGATGAGGAGCGGCAGCGGCTTGAGTGTGAACGCAGGGAGCGGGAGATATATAACAACAGGATTGCAGGTATCTGGATATCAACTGATTCCCGCTGGATTGAAACAATGAAACTCACACTTTCCGGGAATTCACTTACAGGGAACAGTCACTGGAAAGCATTTGATGGCGGAGGCCGGGAGTGTGTCTTTACACTTTCAGGTAAATGGGATGGTAACAACTTTCAGTTTCACAGTACGCGAATCAGGAATATATCAGGGGAATCAGGGAATTTTAGTTTCTGCGGTACGGTGAACGCCTCAGGTACAGTGCTGAACGGTTATTTCATAGATAATTCAAAAGAAAGAAAGCAGCAGATATTTGTTAAACAGTAATGGTGATAATAATGGATACACAGGGACAGCCGCAGAGTCAGTCAGTTCAGCAGCATGGAGCAGGAGCCCTTATCTGTCCTTCATGTAAAACGAAAAACCGTGCCATAGCGAAGTACTGCAAGGAGTGCGGTGAAATTATCAGGCGCGCGGAAACCGCTGATTGTACTTCACAGGGGAATGTTCAGGGACCTGACGGGATCGCAGGGCTTGATAATGTCAGCAAGAATATAAACGAAATTATTAACAGGGTAAAGATAATTAATGAGCGGAAGAGCAGGGGGCTCCCTGTGAATCCGCTATACCTGCATTCTGTATTCAAGGGTGATACCGGAACAGGTAAAACAATGATAGGCCGGTACTTTGCTTCCGAGTTCAGAAAGATCGGTGCGATTTCAAAGGGGACAATACTCGAAATTGATAATGAAGCACTGAAACGTGAAGCGCAGAACCTGCAGTCTGCCATAGCTAAATGGATTGATAAGGCTCGCGGCGGTGTCCTCTTTTTTGATGAGATGCATAAAAGTATTGAGAGTGTAGCAGCAATTGTAAAGGCTATGACAACAGCAGGTGATGATATAATCATCATCATGGCAGGGATAAAGGATCCCCTGGAAAAGTACTTTGAAGAAAACAGGGAGGACAAGCAGAGAATCGGCCTTATACTGGATTTTGATAATTATTCAGAGGATGACCTGCTTCAGATTGCGCTGATTAAACTCCGCTCATTCAGGTTCACTGTATCAGATGATGCGGTTGAACTCCTCAGGGAGTATATCCGTGTCACCATGTATTCAGGGAAGAGCGAGTATAAAAACGGCTGGCTCATTGAAAGGGAGATAATCCCGAAAATACTTAACAGGCAGAGCAACAGGCTCGCTGAGTCAGGGAACTACACCGATAGCGATCTGGTGCAGATCACAGCAGCTGATATCCCCGATGAAGGTATAAAGAAAAAGACCCCTGATGAAGTACTTGCCGCAATGGAAGACCTTGTGGGTATGGAGAACATCAAAAGTGAAATAAAGAAACTTGCGCATTCAATAAATATACGTAAAGAACAGCAGAATTCAGGGATTGAAGGAGCTGACTTCGGTGTGCACATGGTCTTCACGGGTAATCCCGGAACAGGTAAAACAACAGTTGTCCGCATTGTGGGTGAACTCCTTAAAGCAATAGGAATTCTACCTTCAGGACATATTGTTGAAGTGGACAGGCGTGACCTTGTAGGGCAGTATATCGGAGAAACCGCACAGAAAACAGCTGCTGTTGTAAGCTCCGCAATGGGCGGGGTACTCTTTATTGATGAGGCCTACTCCCTCACACCTGAAGGTGGCGGGAAGGATTACGGGCAGGAGGCCATTGATACTGTCTTAAAGAGCATGGAGGATAACAGGGGGAAGTTCGTTGTAATAGCCGCAGGGTATAAGGACGAGATGGAGCGTTTCATCTCATCAAATCCGGGACTTAAAAGCAGGTTTACGAACTTCTTCCAGCTCGATGATTATAAGCCCGATGAACTTTACAGCATATTCCGTATAATGGTTAAAAAGGCGGGATTTATACTTTCTGAAGAAGCCGGGATTAAGGCCCTTAATTCCCTTAAAGAGATATATAATAAGAGAGATAAAAAGTTCGCAAACGGAAGAACGGTACGGAACCTTTTCGAATCGATGATCAAGGAACAGGCATCACGTCTTTCATCAATAAATCCTGAAGAGAGAACTCCGGATACACTTAATGTCATAATGCCTGAGGATATCCCTTATACATTGCAGGAGCGGCTGTCTGTTGATGATATACTTTCACAGCTCGATTCGATGGTGGGTATGGACAATATCAAGAAAGATGTGCGGGAGCTTGTTCTCTTTGCCAATACACAGATGAAGCGGGAGGAGATAGAGGAGCGGAGGTCAAACATTGTACCTCACATTATCCTTACAGGAAATCCGGGAACCGGAAAGACCACTGTTGCAAGGATGATAGGTAAGCTGTTCAACAGCATCGGTATGCTCCCCTCTGACCATTTTATTGAAGTGGATAAGTCGGGGCTTGTTGCTCAGTATGTGGGACAGACATCACCGAAAGTCAATGGAGTTGTTGACCGTGCACTTGGCGGTGTACTCTTTATTGATGAGGCATATACTCTCACAAATGACGGACAGGGTGGAGGCTTCGGCCAGGAGGCCATTGACACTCTCATGAAGAGGATGGAGGATGACAGGGGTAAATTTGTTGTCATTGCAGCAGGGTATAAAAAGGATATGGAGAGGTTCCTGA
This sequence comes from Spirochaetia bacterium UBA5550, assembly GCA_002425885.1. Classification (GTDB taxonomy): domain Bacteria; phylum Spirochaetota; class UBA4802; order UBA4802; family UBA5550; genus UBA5550. The sequence goes on from DINC01000137.1 coordinate 10,261, forward strand.
AGTCCAACTCCGGACTCCCCAGCAGGTTTACGCGAAAGTTTCATTTCGAGGATTACAACGCCGGTGAGCTTGAGCAGATATTCATGATCATAGCCTCATCTCAGGGATATAAGCTTGCTGAAAACGCAAAGCCTCTGCTCACTACTGCATGCAGGAAAATGTATGATAACAGGGATGAAAACTTCGGTAACGGGAGGGATATCCGTAATCTCTTTGACAGTATACTGCTTAACCAGTCTGTAAGGCTTTCACGGGTTGGAGAGATCTCTGACAATTCACTCTACTCAATAATTGAAGCCTCAGACTTCCCGGTTGAAGAAAAGAAAGAGGACTCCCTTGAAGCAGCACTTGCCCGCCTTGATAAACTTACAGGTCTTGCATCCGTAAAAAAAGAGGTAAGGGAACTTATCAATTTTCTTAAAATTGAGAAACTCAGGAATGATGGAGAAGGCTCATCCAGGATCGGGGGGCACTATATTTTTACAGGAAATCCCGGTACAGGGAAGACTACTGTGGCAAGGATCCTTTCCGATATATTCAAAAATATGGGGATGCTTTCAAAGGGGCACCTTGTAGAGAAAGACCGCAGCGGACTTGTGGGCCAGTATATTGGTGAAACGGCACAGAAAACGACTGCCGCAATAGATGAGGCAATGGGGGGAGTTTTCTTTGTTGATGAGGCTTATGCTTTAATCCCGGAGGAAGGGGGTAAAGATTTCGGGAAAGAGGCAGTTGATACAATCCTGAAAAGGATGGAGGATGACAAGGGGAAATTCATTGTTATAGCAGCAGGTTATAAGAATGAGATGAAACGTTTCCTTAACAGCAATCCCGGACTCCCCTCAAGGTTCCAGAATACAATAGAGTTCGAGGACTATACCCCCGAAGAACTTATTTTTATATTTAAAGGGATGACTGCATCGAAGAAAATGATCATGACACCGGAGTTTGAGAGCAAACTTGTATCAGAACTGACCGGTCTTTATACTAACCGTGATGACAACTTCGCCAACGGCCGCACAGTGCGTAACCTTTTTGAAGCAGCACAGAAGAGGCAGTCAAGCCGGGTTGCAGGGATACCGTCCCTTAAAGCGGGAGACCCTGAATTATTTACATTTGAAGCGGAGGACCTTGTATGATCTGCCCGAATAAAAAATGTCTTATTGAGATAGATGATGATTCAAAATTCTGCGACCAGTGCGGCTCGGAGATTCTGTTTTGCCCTAAGTGTAATACTCCCGGTACAGGGAAGTTTTGTGCAAAAGACGGTACAAGGCTCGAATCCCGCAGAAGCGATGATACTCAGAATGCAACACCGCAGCAGGGAACTTTACCGGAATCTCAGGGTCAGACAGCAGGTAATGCAGAGCAGCCTCATGAAATTCCGCAGGGCGGAACAGCAGCATTTGATCTTAACAGCGGGACCGGGAGTGATGCGGTTACATTAATCCACTCCGGCGGGCTTGAACTGGTAATTAAAAATAGCGATATACTCGGCAGGGGGGAGGGGGCACATGCAGTGCAGCTTCAGGGCTTTAAATTTCTCTCCCGCAAACATGCGGAATTAATTTTAAGGTCAGGAAGCTGGTTTATAAAGGATCTCGGCTCAACAAATAAAAGTAAACTGAATGGTGAGTTTCTTGAACCGCAGCGGGAGTATCCTGTTAAAAAAGGGGACTGTGTCATGCTTGCTGACCAGGAGTTTACAGTTAAATGAAAATAGAATACTGCTGCATAACTGATAAGGGGACAGTAAGGAAAACCAATGAGGATTCCATTCTCTGTAATGGCGAAATTATAAACTTCCGGGATCACTATGAGTCTTCTGAAGTCATATCAGTGGAAGTTCAGGGGGATGCAGTATGCTTCTCTGTTGCTGACGGTATGGGTGGGCATGAGGCAGGTGAGATTGCAAGCCGTCTGACACTTGAAAAACTCTCTGAACAGATAAAGAAGAACGGTGTTTCTCTACTTAATGAAACTGATATGCTGAAGAGTGTTATAGAGACAATTCATGCAGAGATCACTGAGTTTGGTAATGTGAGCGGTAAAAAGGGTATGGGCACGACTCTTGCCGGTGCAATCTTCAATGAAAATAAATTCATTGTTTTTAATGTGGGAGACTCAAGACTCTATACATTCCGTGACGGATACCTTGCACAGAAGACCCGTGACCATTCATTGGCAGAGCAGATGGGGGGCAGTGTACCTAAGAACTATATAACAAGCAGCATCGGCGGCGGAATTAAGAATATTACAATTGATCTGTTTGATCTCACAGGTAAAGTGAAGAAGGATGATCTGGTAATAATATGCAGTGACGGCCTCACAGACATAAACATGGATATGTTTTATGATGAAATTGAATCATTGATACACAGCAATATTAATGATCTGAAAAAGGTCAACAGTGAACTCCTTGCATTTTCACTATCAAATGGCTCTTCTGATAATGTTTCGATAATTACGATAAAATTTTTCTGATAGACTTTTTTTCGAAGAACTTCAGTTTCTGTATTAATTCCTGTTTCAATAAATAAGAGGTGATCTTACCCGATGATGAAACTATGCAGCATAGCAAGCAGCAGCAGCGGAAACTGCATTTATGTAGGGACTGACCGCACGCATATACTCATCGACTCAGGGATAAGCTGCAAAAGAGTGAAATCCGGACTTGAGTCAATCGATGTTGATCCGGGGAGTATTGATGCAGTGCTCATAACTCACGAACACTCCGATCACATCAGGGGACTTGGCGTACTATCAAGAAGATATAATATCCCGATTTACACAACTGAACTGACATGGCGCGCTGCTCTCTCATCGGGAACAGTTGGTGAGATTGATAAAACCCTTTTCCGGAAGATAATTCCTGACAATGATTTTATGATTAATGAACTTACAATTCATCCTTTCAAGACTTCCCATGATGCCGCAGACCCTGTTTGCTACACATTTACGAAGGATAAAAAGAAGATCAGTGTTGCTACAGACCTTGGATGCTATAACAGCTACATCGCTGAAAAACTTAAAGGTTCCAATGTGCTGTTTATTGAAGCAAACCATGATATAGAAATGCTGAAGAATGGCAGTTATCCTTTCTATCTGAAGAAGAGAATTTTAAGCGATAGAGGGCATCTTTCCAATGAAACGTCCGGCAGGCTCCTTACTGAACTGCTTCATGAAAAGCTACAGTACGTTATCCTCGGTCATTTAAGCAAAGAGAACAACCGCCCTGAGGTAGCAGATCAGACAGTCAGATCATGTCTTGAATTATCAGGATGTATACCCGGCACAAATATGAAACTCATTGTATCTGAAAAAGAGAGCATTTCGCCGCTTGTAGTGATTTAGTTCTGTATTAATTTTTCAACAATCTGAAGAAAGCCNNTGGTCAAGATTTTCCATTAATTCCTTTACTTCGTTTCCGGAATAATTAACAAAATCATCATAGTCGCTTTTAGATCGCATTTCAAAAGCCCGCATGAGATATTTTCCTGAATTGATATCAGCTTTACCTGTTTTAATATATTCCCTGTTAAACCAGCCGATAAGTTGTAGATGTTTTGAGGTTGTGAAGCTGTCCCTTAAAGCAAGTGCTGATACTGCATGATACATAGCATAGTAAATTCTATTGACAGCAGTGTTGTAAAGTCCGGAATTAAAAAGAAACAAGGCTTCCTTCTGAAGCATATTGGATTTTTCTATACGGTGCTTTATCAGCTGAATTCGTTCATCCTGTGTCAATGTCATAGAGTTATACCGGTACTCAATGCTTCCTGAATATACGGTTGCCTCCCCCTGATAGTGTTTAAATCGGAAGAAGAAATAACTTTTACGTCAATCAGGATATCATTTTCAAGTGAGATATCAAAGCATAAATCATAAATGTTCCATTCAAGCTGCCAGGTTATTTCTGTATTAAGTATTATCAGAATATCATAATCAGAATATATATCAGAAAATCCATATACTCGTGAACCAAAGAGGATTATTCGTTCAACCACATCCCCTAATTGTCCTGTAAGAGTGTTATGGATTTTCATCAGTATTTTATCTTCTGTTATAAAATC
>DINC01000141.1 GCA_002425885.1 Spirochaetia bacterium UBA5550
CAAGGGGTTACAACCCCTTGTTTTTTTTTGTGCAAGACAAGGGGTTGTAACCCCTTGTTGCAAGCTCTTGTTACAGAATCTCCTCAAGAGATTCATACACAGCAGCAGCAGTTCTCTCTATATCCTCATCAGTATGTGCTGAAGAGAAGAATCCCACTTCATATCCCGAGGGGGAGAGATATATACCCCGTTTCAGCATTGCGCCGTGGAAAGCGGCAAAAAGCTTCATGTCGGATTTCCTCACATCTTCAACTGTTGTAATATTTTTATTATCCGTGAAATAGAAACAGAATATCGACTCAATATGCCCGAACTGCACTTTATCTTTATGCTGCTCAAGAGCAGGCTTTATCTTTTCAGCAAATTTTTCACATTTTTTCCTCAGGAGTTCATGAAAGCCGGGAGTTCCAATTTTTTTCAGTGATGCAATGCCCGCAGCCATTGCCAGAGGATTCCCTGCAAGAGTCCCTGCCTGGTACACAGGGCCCTCAGGAGCCACTTTGGCCATGATATCCTTTCTGCCGCCGTATGCTCCTACCGGAAGCCCTCCGCCGATAATTTTTCCGAGAGTTGTAAGATCAGGCACCACGCCGTAATACTCCTGAGCGCCGCCCTTAGCCAGCCTGAAGCCTGTTATAACCTCATCAAATATAAGGAGTACGCCATGCTCTGTGCAGAGTTCTCTCACCTTTTTCAGATAATCTTTTGCAGGGAGAATAAGTCCGTAATTACAGGGCACCGGCTCAAGAATGAGGGCTGCAATATTTTTACCCTCTTTTTTGAGAAGAGAGTCCAGCGCATCAATATCGTTATAGGGAACAACAAGAGTATCCCTGGCATTCCCCTCTGTAACACCTGCGGAATCCGGTGTGCCGAATGTTGCGAGACCGGATCCAGCTGCCACAAGGAGAAAATCAGCATGGCCATGATAGCATCCGTCCAGCTTTACAATCTTCTCACGGCTTGTAAAACCCCGTGCAAGCCTGATGGCGCTCATAGTAGCCTCAGTGCCTGAACATACAAAACGCACCTTATCCATTGATGTCACCATCGAGAGAACCATCTCCGCAAGCTCCACCTCGTATCTATGGGGAGTTCCAAAGCTTGTCCCGTGAAGCGCTGTTTCTCTAACAGCCTCAACAACATCCGCATCCCCATGCCCGAGAATCATGGGTCCCCATGACATACAGTAATCGATGTATCTGTTATTATCCTCATCTGTGATGATGCTCCCCTTACCCTCTTTCAGGAAGAGAGGAGTTCCGCCAACTGATTTAAATGCCCGTACAGGTGAATCAACACCTCCCGGAAGGAGATTTACCGCGCGTTTATAAAGCTCTTCAGATTTTGCTATTGTCATTTATATTCTCCGTGTAATCCTTAATCGACCCTCCCGGCCCCCGCACCCCCGGAGGGGCAAAGATTACATTACTTCAAGGGTCTCGTGAGTAGTTCGAAAACTACCCTTAGAGTAAACTTAGCAGGCGTTAGAGGGAATTTTTTTAAAACCATTTATTTTTAAGAATATCTCTTGCGTGATAGGTAATGACCATGTCGCACCCTGCCCGGAAAAAGGATGTCATAATCTCTGTAACAATTCTCTGCTCATCTATGAATCCCTTCTCTGCCGCAGCTTTCACCATTGAGTATTCACCGCTGACATTGTAAGCACAAACAGGTACAGGTGATATCTCTGCTGCCCTTCTTATAATATCCATATAGGAGAGTGCTGGCTTTACCATTATTATATCAGCCCCTTCCTCTATATCCAGTAAAATTTCCCTCTCAGCTTCTCGTGCGTTACGAATATCCATCTGGTAGCTGCGCCTGTCACCGAACTGGGGAGCGCTCCCTGCGGCCTCCCTGAAGGGGCCGTAGAATGCTGAACAGTATTTTGCAGAGTATGCCATAATAGCAGTGTGAGAATAACCGCTGCTGTCCAGCATCTCCCTTATTGCCTCTACACGGCCGTCCATCATGTCAGACGGGGCAACGATGTCAGCTCCGGCTTCGGCATGACTCAATGCTGTGCGTGCAAGAAGTACAAGTGTAGGATCATTGAGAATCTCACCGTGATCAACAATTCCGCAATGTCCGTGATCAGTGAATTCACATAGACAGACATCTGTTGTTATCAGAACAGAATCCTTGAACTCCTTCTTTATTCTGCGCACGGCCTTCTGAACAACTCCGTTTTCAGAGTAGGCGCCTGATCCGGTATGATCTTTATCATCAGGAATTCCGAAGAGTATAATTGACTTTATCCCCAGTTTCAGGTCGGATTCAATATCACGCAGAAGATTATCCATGCTCACCCGGTCAATTCCAGGCATGGAGGATATAGATTCACGGATGCTTACCCCTTCGCGCACAAAATGCGGCATGATAAGCTTAGAAGCATCAGGCTTTGATTCCGCTGCGAGATCTCTGATGAGCTGTGATGTTCTAAGTCTTCTTGGTCTCTGAATCATGTTCTCCTCCTGAACACTCCATTTTTTATCCCCCCTCTCCCTCTTCATTTCTTCAAAATGGGAGAGGGCCGGGGTGAGGGCATTTTTTATTTCGAATAATATTCCAGCAGAGCCTTTACAAGTCCTTCTATTGTATATTCCTCCGCTGTTACTGCCGGAGTGTACCCTTTTTCAATAAGCGTCTCTGTGGTTATCGGGCCGATGCTCGCAAGGAGCGCGCTGCTTTCAGGTATAATATCAAAAAAGTTTGTCACTGTTGATGAGCTTGTAAACGTTATAATATCTGCTCTCTTTACTTCTTCAATAAGCTTTTCATCAATTGAAGAGGGCTTCTCAGCGCTGTATATATGGATTCTGTCAACATGTGCGCCAAGCTCCATAAGGCCCTCTGTAAGAGTCATACGCGCGCCTGAAGAGCATGGTATAAGCACCCGTTTACCTTTCATCTCGTGCTTTGCCATCTCATCAAGGAGAGATTCAGCAACAAATTTTTCAGGTATAAGATCAGGTATAATTCCGTACTGCCTGAGCTCATCGCCTGAAGCTTTCCCTATAACAGCAATTCTTATATTCCCAAGATGCCTAACATCTTTCCCGCAACTGTAAAGTTCATCAAAAAAAATATTAACAGCATTCTGTGATGTAAATACAATCCAGTTATAATCATGAAGCATCCCAAGACTTTTATGCAGCCCGATCATATCTTTTTCTTTTCTGATTTCAATAGCAGGGAACTCAATAACCCTGGCGCCCATTGCCGCAAGCTTACCTGTCAGCTTTGATGCCTGTTCCCTGGTGCGTGTAACAACAATATTTTTACCGAATAACGGCTGGTTGTCGAACCACTTGAGTTTATTACGGAGAGACACAACTCCCCCCATAATAATTATAGCCGGAGGTTTAAGGTTCGCCTTTTCCACCTCCTCCGCAATTTGTGAGAGAGGAGCAGTTACTACCCGCTGTTCAGGCCTTGTTCCCCAGGTTACTACTCCAACAGGTATATCCGGCGGAAAATTTCTTTCTTTTATAAGCTTTTCTCTTATATGAGCAAGATTCTTCATCCCCATGAGAAAGGCAAATGTCTTCTCAGGATCATATTCAGGAAAGTTTACATCTTCTGTATCATCAGCATCGGATCGCCTGTGGCCGCTCACAACCTCAAAGGCATTGGAGAAATCCCTGTGTGTAAGGGGAATCCCCGCATAGGCAGGAGCTGAATAGAAAGATGAAATTCCCGGAATTACAGCAAAAGGGATTCCAGCCTCAACAAGCTCCTCAGCCTCTTCACCCCCGCGTCCGAAGATGAACGGATCTCCACCTTTGAGGCGGACAATTGTTTTACCCTCACCGGCCTTCTGCACAATAAGACTGTTTATCTCATCCTGTTTAAGAGTGTGATCGCTACCCCGCTTCCCTACATATATCAGTTCACATGTGAGGCCGGAGAGAAGGCTCTTCTCTGCGAGGTAATCATATATAATGCAGTCCGCTTCACGGAGCACCCTCATCCCCTTGACAGATATAAGTTCAGGGTCGCCGGGACCGGCTCCGACTAAATAAACGAATCCTTTATTCTTCATATATATTTATCAGCCCCTTTCGATTTAATTAAACGGGCAAGCTCAGCACCCACGGCCTCAGGATCAATCCCTGTTGCAAATTCACGCGCGGCAAACTTTCCGTCCGGTGATGCAATAACTCCTCTCAGGATAATCTCCTCTCCGTCAAGCTCCGCAAGTGCTCCAAGAGGCACATGACAGCCGCCGCCGAAATGCTTAAGAAATGAACGCTCTGCTGTGACAATCCTTTCTGTTACCGGATCAGTGAGTTTCTCTACAACAGAAGCTGTGTAGTCATCCTCAACACGTATCTGAAGACCCAGGGCCCCCTGTGCAGGTGCAGGGAGAAAAATTCTCTCGTCAAGCTGACGCACCGCGTATTCTGAAAGATCAAGAGATATACGGTCAGCTCCGGCCTTTGCCATTACAATTGCATCGTACTCCCGCTCCTTCAGTTTTCGCAGTCTTGTGTTTACATTACCGCGAAGGGCTTCAATTTTCAGAGAGGGATCAATGAGTCTAAGTTGTGCCATTCTTCTCATTGAGCTTGTGCCCACAACAGATCCGCTCTTTATATCCAGCCCGCTGTTGTTTTCATAAACATCTGTATGCATAATAAGGAGATCGTGATAATCGGCACGTTCAGGGATTGCGGCAAGCCTGAGGCCCGCGACATCCTCTGTGGGTAAATCTTTAAGTGAATGAACTGCAAGGTCTATCCTGTTCTCAAGAAGGGCTTCCTCGATCTCCTTTGTGAAGAATCCCTTCCCCTCCATTTTATTGAAGGAGACATTCTGTATCCTGTCACCTTCGGTTTTTATAATTACAAGTTCAGTAAGATCCTCCCCTATAAGCGAGGCAACATGCTTCGCCTGCCACAGGGCAAGTTCACTACCCCTTGTTCCTATTCTTATTTTCTTCATCAGGTTAAATATCCAGCGGTTAAAATAGTAAATCAATCAATGATATAATTCAGGAAGCCTCTGTGTCAATTGATTATTTAAAGGTTACTCCGATGTTAATTTTGCCTAAAAAATATCTATACTGAACATATTTCTTGACTAATCATATACTGCGTCCGTTTATTATAAGCATAATAAATATAGACAGGAGAGTTATATGAAAAAGTTATCTATTATCCTTATAATCCTGGCGCTTGCTTTTTTCACAACAGGATGCAAGGGTGGCAAGTCTGATAAAATCACAATCGGCATATCTAAAATAGTGTCTCACCCTGCTCTTGATTCAGTTGAAAAAGGGATACAGGATCAGCTTAAAGAGGAGGGCTATATAAACATTACTTTTGACCTTCAAAATGCCAATGGGGAAATTTCCACCGCTGCATCTATAGCGCAAAAATTCAAAGCTGATAAAGTCGATTTTGCAGTAGGTATAGCAACACCCACTGCGCAGGCTCTCACAAATACAATTAAAGATGGAGTAGTAATCTATTCAGCGGTCACAGATCCTGTTGACGCAGGTCTTGTAAAATCCTTTACAGCCGGTGAAAAAAAGATTGCCGGTGTGTCTGATATGACTCCTGTGAAAGATCAGATTGCATTCCTGAAAAAACTTAAAGATGTGAAGAGACTGGGACACATATACGCAAGCCATGAGGCAAACGCGGTAACACTTGCGAAGATGGCAAAAAAGGCATGCCAGGAACTTGGAATTGAATTTGTTGAATCAACAGTTACAAATTCATCAGAAGTTAAACAGGCTGCACAATCCATTGCGGGGAGAGTCGATGCTTTCTACCTCAGCACAGACAACACCGTGATTTCTGCTCTTTCTGCTGTTGCTGATGTTGCTAAAACGAACAAACTCCCAATCATGTCCGCAGACCCCAGCTCCGCAGAGAAATATGAAGTATTTGCTGCATGGGGTTTCGACTATTACAAGATGGGTAAAGCCACAGGTAAACTTATTGGAAGACTTATTAAAGGAGAAAAGCCTGAATCAATCCCCACAATTTTTATGACAGATCCATCAGATGTTGACCTTCTTATAAATCTCGATGTGGCAAAAACTCTTGGTATTACTGTTCCTGATGACATGGTAAAAAAAGCAAGCCGTGTTGTGAAAGACGGAAAGATGACAAAGAAGTAAAAAATTTTTTATTTAGAAAACTGCGATAAACAGCAGAGAGTTTTTCTCAATTCAAGGGAGATAACGGGACATGTTGATAATTATCAGAATGTCTAAAAGTATCATTGAGCGAACACGACGTTCGCCTGCCGGCAATGAACAGGATATTCGAAAAATGCCGACGAGCGGACACGACTTTCGTCTGCCGCCATATGACAGGATGTCATGAAAATGTCGACTTTAACAAAAAATATTCAATACGCAATGCTTTTTAATTAAATTTTACCACGTAATCTTTTTCAGTTGAATTCTTGCCACTCAAAGCGGCTGGAAAAAGAGGGGGAGAAAGCACTGTTTACGGAGTTTTTGCTCGAATTATTATCTAACTAATGAATAATTAATTAAAAAAAGGGAGCGGTAAAACCCGCTCCCTTTTTTTCGTCTATTAGCCAGTGTGTAATAAACAAACCTGTCCTTCTTTAATTAGCACTTAGCCATTTAACCACTTTCTCGTTAACCAGATCAGGTGAAGATTGCATAAACCAGTGACCTCCTGGAACAGCTTCCACTTGCCCTTTATGTTTTTCCTGTAGTTCTTTTAACCAGCTTTCAGCATGGAACCATACTTTTTTATCTTTCCCGTAAATGAAAAGAAAAGGAGTGCCGTAATCGTTTATCTTCGTTGATGCTTGTGCAGTTTTTGACAATACAGAATTCCATAAATGCCAGTATGGATAGGTCATTCGAGGATCTGGACGTAAATCAGCAACGGTTTTATTTGGATCAACATTGGGTACATCCAGGATTTTATCAGCAGTATACGATGCTAATTTTTCACCCAGAAACTCTGGTAGTGTCCAGGCCACTGCCAGCGCAAAAGTATATTTCACATTGATAGCTGGAAGTTTTTCATCACCAAAACTACCGATATCAAAAAGTACAAGTCTATCAACTAACTCACTTTTTTTAAGATACTGAGAAGCATAAACAGCACCCCAGTCATGCGCAAGAACAGTAACTTTTCCTCTATTTAAGCTCTTAATAAAGGCGTCAATAATCATTCTTATTTGCGCGGTACTGTAATGAGGCCTTTTGCCTGTATCTTTTAATTCAAATCCAGGAATGGTGAATCGGGCGACTGTGTAGTTTTTTTTGAAATATTCCGCTTGCTTATCCCATAGTTCCAAACTGTCAGGATAGCCATGAATAAACACTAAAGTCTCTTTACCATTACCTTCTANNACTATCTCAGGAAGATTTTTTTGAAACTCCTCATCTGATATAGGCCCATTAAAAACAAAAGTGCCCATGACATAAAGAACAGGGGAGAGTACCACAAGTACGGCCAACAATATTCTTAAAATTATTTTTTTCATACATATCCCTCTTTTTTTGTTTTGAATCTTTTCCAGAAGAGCAAGCTGGACTCGTTCTTCTTTGCTGCTGGATCCTATCGATACTTTAATAGATAAACCAACCTATGATCTGTCAGTTCTTTATCTATTTAGGAAAATACAATAAACAGCAGAGAGTTTGGACTCAGA
>DINC01000294.1:0-6274 GCA_002425885.1 Spirochaetia bacterium UBA5550
TAATTTAATCAGATATCTGCTGTCGAGAAAAAGGGGGCCTTTGAATGCCAGATCAATCCGCAGGGGTGAATCTTTTTCATGTCTGGGGAGCTGCCGTATTGTGTCAGCGCAGACCCACATGGCATGGGCAACATCACGTTTAAGGCCGAAAAGCGGAGCTGCAAGTTTTGATATATGGATCGGATTATAGTCTCCTGTAATCCTTGCGAATCGTTTTCCTATGTTATCAGGTATGTATGATTCGGCATGCTTTCTGCCCCCATGTATTGGCTGGATGATCTCTGCATTGGGAGATTTTTCATACATGGTGCCATAATTTCCTTTTTTCAGCCATGTAGTTATACTCTCCCACAACCTTTCGCCGTCACTTTTAAGCAAAATTATAAAATCAAATTCGATCCCCTGTTTGACAATACGTTTTTCTCCTGTTATAACTTCAAGTGCTAAAGGTTCTTTGTCATCTATTGCCCTGTGGCGTATGATATGATTCCGCAGGTGAAGGGAACCGATAAGTGGAATCGGAAATTCTTTGCGGCTCAACAGATGCATATATAGAGGAGAGGCAAGCACATGCGGGTAAAGAAGCGGAAGTTTTCCGTCGTTTTCAAGACCGCAGACCTCCCTGTAGCGTATAAGGTTGTCGGGATCAGGTGTTATGTTCTCCATCCTTCCAAGCAGACGGGGGAGGGGTGATTCGTAAACTTTTCCAGGCCTGCGGGTAAGAATTATTCTCGCGTAATTCGCCAGTGATGAAGGTTTTTTTCTGAATGAGAGAATTTTATGGCTGTTCATAGATCCGCTCCTGTTTTGTTTAGTCTACCAGATTACATAAATATCTTCTGATGATGTATAAGAACTCGTTGAGGCTTCGTTAAAGACCTGTACTCTATAATAATGAACAATTAATTTTGTTAATCCTGAAGAATCTGAATATGTTTCATCTTCCGTTGTGCCTATGGTAGACCATGAAGAAACAAGTGTTTTCCTGCGTTGAATTCTGTAAGATACCGCACCGGGGACACCCGTCCATGTTACAATTACGCATTTGTTGGTTTTATCCATGTTAAGTGTTAAACCGCCCGGTACTGTAAAAATGGTATTACCTGTTGCGTATGAACTCTGCCCGCTCTCACCGCTGACATTAACAGATGTAACTTTATAATAATAGTTTTTACCCACACTGATTGACGGGTATTCATCTGTATATGTTAATTCCGAAATGCCGGATGCTATGAGATTATATGTGCCCTCAGGGGACTCTGCTCTGTAGAGTCTGTATGACTCAGCCCTTGCTGAACCTGACCAGGTAATAATGATAGACGCATCAGTCCTGTTTGTTGTGGCGGATAATCCTGCCGGTACTGCCGGGATCTGAGGCATGGCATACCCTTCATCAGAAATACTTTTATAGCTTTCGACAGAATCATTTCCGGAACTCCACGCTGTCACTTTATAGAAATAGTGCGTAACAAGTGCCGGAGGTGTGTCAATGAAAGAAGTCGCTGATATTCTGTTAACACCGGACACAAGTGTATAGGTGCCGTTTATCGTTTCGCACCTGTATACATAGTATCCGGAAGAGTTGTTTACAGCAGACCATGTGACAGTGACTGTGTCGTAATTTCCATCTGAAGCTGAGACATTAACCGGAGCTGCAGTCTGTATAGGTGCGCCTGATCCTATTTTGCCTGGAACACCAATACCTCTGTCACTTTCCCCGCCGGAGCTCAGTGCCGTAACGATATAATAATATGTTACATCAGGTAAAGCTGTTACATCTTCAAAAAGAAGCTCTGTGATATTTTCAGCAATGATTGCGTATTCCCCTGGTGAGCCATCTTCATCCCGCGCCCTGTAAATATTATAGGTTACAGCGTTCTCAGATGTGTTCCATGTAACTTCAACTTTGTTGCCATAAGTTCCATTTGTTGCTGTTAAATCTGTTGGGACAACAGGTATTTCCTGAAGAGCAATACCATGAACCGGTTCGCAGGGTTCGCTCTCACCTTCAGAATTAATAGCTATAACCTGATAGTAATACTTTTTATCTCTTGTGAGTGATGATTCATCTTTATATTCTGTCTGAGTTGGCGGTAAACCAGCAGCAAGTTCCGTATATGAACCTTCAGGGGATTCACCTCTCATGATTTTAAATGAATCAGTTTGCGGGACAGAAGACCAGTCTATTGTAATATATCCTATTTTATCAGATGATGCTGTTACTCTTTCAGGTGAAAAGGGCTTGCCTGTATGGGCAAATCCCCGGGCATCAATACTTGGAGAACTCCATGAGGTTCCGCTCCCTGCGGCAACTTTGTAGTAATATATTCTGTTCGGTGTAACTTTATTATCTACGTAATACAGGGTTTTGATATTCGATGCTACTACATGGAACTGTTCTTTGTTATCAACTGATTTATATATTACGTAATACTCCGCTCCGTCAGCTGCATCCCAAGCTATTTTAACACTGGTGTTGTATTCACCCTCTGTCGCGGTAATTCTGGACGGTGTCCGGGGAACTGCACTCCCCCCGCTGTTATCTGTACTATCACCGCTGCCGGTTCCGCCGCATGAGACAGATAGTGTAACCGCTGCAATCAGCGCCAAAAGAAATAATCTAATAATTATATGTTGCATATATCCCTCTCCTGCTCACGGTTTTTTCATTTTAAGTGTTTAATTTTTTTGGCCTGGTATTTTTTTTATTACCGGTTTTACCTTTAGCCGGTTTGTTATCTTCTGTGTTATTTTTAGTTTCTTCAGGCTTGCTTTTATCTGTAATCCTGTATGTAATTCCTATAGCGATACTGTATCGTTTTTCATCATAATCCTTACGCAGATAGCTCAGCGTGGGCTGACTTACGTTTACATATTCTGTTGTATAAGCGGTTGCAGGGATGAAGATCTGGTAAAAGGCACCTATGTTTAAATCTATCTGGTCATCAACATGGAAGAGTGCTCCTCCTCCGATTTGATGGGAGTTGAGGAGAGGATCGGCTTCAGTGCGTTTGTCAGGTTTTATTCCGAAATCGTTAAATAAATAGCCGATACTAAGTGTGACTTTCGGGCTAAGGATAAATTCAGCTCCTCCGCCAGCCTGATAACCGGTAGTATAATCTTTTTCTCTTCCGCCGAGATCCCGGTTTTTCCGGAAGGACAATTGGGCTGATGACAGGAGGTTGAGCCAGTCAAACAGCATATATGACAGGCCGAAGTTCAGGGTAGAGGGGTATGTGACCTTTAGTGTTTTATCCCCGTTCCCTTTATCGTATGTCATTTCTTTTCCTGGAGTTCCGTCTTTAAATATGTTCAGGTTTCCGCTTTTTTCTATGAGAGAAGGTGCAATGAATTTATTTGTTTTCTTCTCAATTTCCATTGGAGGGTAATACTCAAATCTGAATGTGGCTTCCAGACCTTTAAGCATGGAGATGATCGGCTCAGCCCTGAAGTGAGTGCTAAGTATCAGGCCTGTACCAAAACCTGATGTATCTGTATCTATATCCCATCTGTTTTCTGTAGCGGGAATACTTTCCAGTACAGGCCCTGAGCCCTGGTCTACGACGAAATTGATATTATTTATGCCGACTTTCATGTTCCCCTCAGCATGAATAAATCTCAGGCCGCCTCCTGTAGAAATCCAGTTGGCAAGCCGGTATGCGCCTCCGGCAGTGAGTCCTATATACATTTCGTTTCTGACGGCTTCAGCATTCCGGGTATACTGTATAAGTTTGTAAGTAGGATCAAATTCTGTTTCTTTGCTAAGAAGGTTCCCCCAATCCATGACAGCAAGGCCATCCGGGTATGTCATGTCAGTGGCAGCCTGCATTACTGCTATATTGAAAAACAGTGCCAGGTTTTCCTGTTTCCAGACTATGTCTACGCCGGGAACTACAGGAGCTGTAAGTTCTGCCGGATATTCTTCTGCAAGGCAATTATTAAAATCAGGTTTTTTATGTGGTGGGGATACCGGTATAGATTCAGTATTAAGTTTCTGGAGCCCGTAAAAATCCATGCTATGTGTTCGTTTCACGTAATACGTCTGGCTTGAAAAAGATATATGCAGTCCATTCTGTGTCATAAACGCGAGTCCAGCAGGATTGTAGAATGCTGCATCAGGATCTGTTGAGGTATTCCGGTTTAAAGTCCTTACATATTCAGCGGAATGGTTGGTCATTATCCCGTCCTCCTGATGCAGTTCACTTCCTGCTGTATCCATTGACAGTATTATTAACATCTGGATTATAAATATTGCTGTTGTATAATTGACGCGGAACTGTTTTCTTCGTTTTTTCATTTATTATCCTTCCGTGTAATTTTTTTACTGTCCGTCATTCCAGCTTGTATTCCAGTCATAACTGTCAGAGAATGGATAAGGTTTAGATGATTTAAAAATCTGTCTGTTCGTTATTCCCATGTATGTAATGTCAGTATAGGAATCTGATGCCTCTACGGTTTCTCCGCCATCAACCTTTATGTGGTATCCCAGGGTTGCAGCGTCCTCACCCTCGGCTGTTCTCACGTAAAATATTGTTCCGGGTTTGGTACAGTTATAGCCGTCTTTTGTGGCGACTCCGTCTAATTTTGCCTCCTGAGTACCGTTCGCGATAAAACCTCCATCGTTATACTTAAAACCGAGTTTCCCGTCATTGTAATTCGTCAAAGCAATGGTGCTTGTCGGCGATAGAGTTATTGACCATTTCATTGAACCGCCTATAAGTCCAGTCACTGATTTGGCGTTGCCCCCTGCGGATGGTTTCGGCTCCCATCTGCCTGATTTCGATTTATCAAGAGAAGGCGCGTAGATTCCCCAGTAAAATTCATCAATATTCAGCAGTTTCGCGTAAACTGTATAATTTTTCTGCGTGATATTATCACCAGCCACTACGGAGATATCAATCTTTGTTACCAGTCCGTACTTGAGAGGTATTGCTGCTGCGGCTGTCCCGTTGCTGAGGTCAGATGAAACCGTCGTCCCGTCAGATGTAAAACTGATTGCTTTAACAGTGCTGTCTTCGGCAGTTGCAGTGATCTGGATTGAATCAAAGCCGTATACCACTGTGCAGTATTTATATACAGTACTGCTGAAACCTGTCTGTTCCGGATTGTGGTAAGATGAACCGCGTTCAAAAGATCCCGGATATATAGGCCTGTAGCTCTTTGTTCCCATCATTACTGTGATCCCCGACAGATTTGCGTTATCGCTCCCCTGAAGGCTGTTCGCGTTGATTGTATAGGTGTTTGTTCCTCCGTCTGATGCAGTGACAATGACACTGATTACGCTTGTAACACCGGGTGAAAGCGGGATAGAGGACCGGTCGCTGACATCAGAACCGTTTAGTTTGATGCTTACAGTCGAATCCGCAGATTCAGCAACTGCAGTAAGGTTAACGGGATTCATTGTTGAAGAGACATCGATAGTGTATGATGTTATGTCAGGATTAAATTCATGGTCGAAATTTCCCCCTGCGATAGAAAGAACTGCAAGTTTAGAAGATGGAGATTCGATCTGCCTGATTATGGTAATGGTGTATGAATCCTCTGTTTTACCGTCAGGGGCTATCCCTTTTGTTTTTATGGTATTGGTACCCTGGTTTAAACTGATTGCTGAAGTATCTGTAATCTTTACATTATTTACTCTGACCTCAACCCTGGCTCCTTCAGATTCTACTTCAGGCACAGCAACTAAAGAAATTACTGAAGCTGTCGTGGTTGCGGTGAAATTTCTGTTTGTCCCTGATGCATTAAATGCCGGGGTAAGAGCGGTTCCGTTTATTGCAAGCTCAGAGAGTGCCGCAACTGAATAATTTTCTGAGCATCGTATAACGTAAATCGTATAAATAAGTTCCTGTCCGTCTTCAGCAATTACTTTTATCTGTATGGTATTAGACCCGACACTAAGGGGTATTGGACTGGAGGCTGAATTATCGTAGAGTTTTTCATCGCCAATAAAGATTTCTGACCATGGGTGATTTGCAGCAGTTGTAACAGATATTGAATCTGTTGTATAAGGTACTTCGAGGTAGTTAATCCAGTCTTCGGAGTTAAACGGATATTTTAGTGTACCGTCGGAAAAAGAGAGGCTTTTTATAAAGTAGTCGGAGCTGAGGCCATCTTCAATTTCTGTTGCAGGCATGCCCCCGATGCTGCTTTCGCATCCGGTGAACACAACTATAGATATTAATGCTGCTCCCATAAGAATCCGTTTTATAATATTCATAAAACCTCCGTAAAACCGACTCGTCAGTTCTTGAAAATATACTAATATATCGTC
>DINC01000294.1:6283-7333 GCA_002425885.1 Spirochaetia bacterium UBA5550
ATGTGAAATTCTTATTAGTGATAAGATTTCATGATATAGAATCTGTGATTGTGTAAAAAACGGCGTTCTTATTATTGATTGTATATTTTTTTTCAAGTGTCAAAACCACTGTTGCAGGGATGGAGTGTTAAGGAAGAATAATTATTGGCTGTCAGTTCTTTTCAGGCTGGTACATATTTAATGTGTTTTCTATAACCTTTACCATTTCATCTGTAAGGCTGTCCATGTCATGAATATTGTAGTTCTGTTTTTTAAGGACGAAGTAAAAGTAGGAGATTCTTAAAACACCGCCAAGTATCACATTTCCGGCAAAATCGATGTTCAGGCTGCTGCTTATATGTCCGAACTGCTGTCCGATTTTAATGTCATCCACAATGGCTTTCATTACAGAATCTTCGAATATCCGCACAACGTGCTCAATAACATCATTAAGGCCGCTGCTCATGCGGAGTATTATATTTGCTCTGTCCTGATTTTCCGCAAAGAAAGCCATAGTTTTAGCTATCCTGTGCCGCAGGTAGGCCCTTGCATAATCCTGACTGATGCCCTGACCCATGAAATCGTTAAGGTTTAACGCGACCTTGTTCTCCCATTCCACTACATATTTCTCAATAAGAGATATGTAAAGGCTCTCCTTGTTCCTGAAATACTGATAGATTGTACCTTTTGCAATCTGCGCGAGTTTTGAAATGTCAGAAACCTGGGATTCGTAGTATCCCTTTCTGGAAAAAGCTTTCTCTGCACAGATGAGGATGTGTTCTTTTGTCTGTTCACCTTTTTTAAGCATTTATGCGGCCTTTTATTTTTTGATATAAAATAGTGCTTTTGAATTGATAATGCGACTGACAAAAGCTGTAATACTCAGGAAAAAATGAGTCGGTAAATTTTAATAAAACTGCTCATAAGTATAAAGCATATGCGGATGATTGGCAAGTTATTTATTATAAAAATTATTTCAGAGGCTATTGTTCTTTCGAGGGTGAATTCTTGACGTAAATATTCATCTGCACCTGGAACCGGATTATGCTTAAGGTGCTTTTCATTCAATTG
>DINC01000294.1:7345-17464 GCA_002425885.1 Spirochaetia bacterium UBA5550
TTATTTCAGTGTGTTTACTCCGGAATAAGCGGAACAAACCTGCCATATTAATGTCTGAAACAACAGGGTTAGCTCTATGAAAAAGGAAATTCTACATTTCGCTCACGCGAACGGATTCCCCGGAGGAAGTTATAATAAACTGCTTAGCCGCTTCCGGGGAGAATTTGAGGTTATTGCCATAGACCGGTTAGGGCATAATCCTGATTATCCTGTGAATAACAACTGGACTAACCTTGCGGATGAGCTGATCTCTTTTCTTGAAAAAAATTCCCCTTCACCGGTTATCGGGGCAGGGCATTCTCTTGGAAGTCTTGTTACATTTATTGCGGCTTATAAAAGGCCTGATCTTTTCAAAGCTCTCATTATGCTTGATCCCCCCTTTGTTACAGGGGTATGGGGGCTGGTTTTCCGTTTTCTGAAATTTACCGGTTTTGCAGACAGGATTACACCGGCAGGCCAGTCCAGCGGCAGAAGGTCGGTCTGGAAAGACATGAGGGAGGCAGAGGCTTATTTTATGTCGAAAAAACTTTTTCAGCAGTTTGATCCTTTATCACTCAACGATTATATTGAACATGGTATTAACCCCTGCGATGATGGTTTGTGTCTCTCATATGATGTACCCACTGAAGTTAAAATTTTTCAGACAATGCCTGACAATATAGGTTCATACAAAAAACCTCTTGATATTCCCGGTGCAGTTATATACGGGGAGACAAGTCATGCGGTACATCTTCCGACATTGAAAAAGTTTACTCAGCGGCACGGTTTTAATCTATGTACATCCCCGGGCGGGCACCTCTTCCCCCTTGAGAAACCTGATGAAGCTGCTGCTGTTATGGAGAGGGAGCTGCAAGGTATTCTTTTAGATCTTTCTGATGAAAAGAGCGCGTCATGAAGTAATTCTCTCCAACACCCTATCCTTCAGGCCGATAATGATAAAGAGGTAGCAATAATTTATGAAAATTCCATTTCACAGAGCCCTGCTCGGAGAAGAGGAGGCCGGCGCAGCAGCAGATGTAATACGCAGCGGCTGGCTCACAATGGGGGAGAAGACTTTTGAATTTGAAAAGAACTTCTCGGCATATACAGGAGCGACGGATTCAATTGCGGTGAATTCATGTACAGCAGCCCTGCACCTTGCACTGAAAGCCGCAGGTATAGGCCCCGGTGATGAGGTGATTATTCCCGCAATGACATTTATAGCCACATGGGAGATCATCAGGTACTTTGATGCTGTGCCGGTTTTATGTGATGTTGATAGAGACAGTTTCCTTATAAGTGTTGAGGATATTGAAAAAAAGATTACTCCCAAAACACGTGCAATTATCCCTGTGCATTATGGCGGCGAGTCCTGTGATATGGATGCTGTTATGGGCATTGCCCGGAAATATAACCTTGCTGTAATTGAGGATGCCGCCCATGCTCTCCCCGCTTTTTATAAAAAGAAAATGATCGGAACAATAGGAGACATCACCTGCTTCAGTTTTTATGCTACAAAGACGCTTACAACAGGTGAAGGGGGAATGATTACAACGGGCAACATCGAATATGCCGGCAGGATCAGGAGGCTCCGGCTTCATGGTATAACAAAGGACGCATGGAACAGGTATTCTGATAAAGGTTCATGGGAGTATGATGTGTCCGAGCCCGGTTATAAATATAATATAACTGATATAGCATCTGCGATCGGAATAGAACAGCTCAAAAGATGTGATTCAATGAACCTCATGAGACGTGAGACAGCACGCAGGTACAACAGCGCTTTCAGTAAAACCGGACTTCTTGATCTCTGGAGCGTGAGAGATGAGGATGAGTGTGCATGGCATCTTTACCCTGTGAGGCTTAAAATTGACTCCTTAAAGATAAACAGAAATGAATTTATAAATGAACTGAAAGCTGCGGGTATAGGTACAAGCGTTCATTATATACCTATGTACAGGTTCTCAGCGTTTAAGGAGTCAGGATATAAAATCAGCGATTTTCCGAATTGTGAAGATATGTTTGTCAGGGAGGTCTCCCTCCCGATATGGCCCGGGATGAGTGAAGCAGAGACAGATTATGTGATTGATACTGTAACCGGAATTCTGGAAAAAAATAAACGATGAAAAAATTAAACAGAATATTAATTGTCGGAGCCGGTGAAGCCGGTGCAGCCCTTGTTAATGATCTGCGTCAGAGGGGGCTGGGGAACGGCATAGCCGCCTTTGCAGATGATGACCAGTCAAAGATCGGTACAACTGTTGCGGGTATTGAAGTCAAAGGGGGGACTGCAGCATTGTCGGCGCTATGTGCTGACCACGGTATAACAGATGTTATAATAGCCATACCCTCTGCCAAAGCATCTCTTATCAATAAAATCACATCAAAGGTTTTATCATATAACAGGGCGATTAACATACTCTTTGTCCCCTCCGCTGAAAGATTTTTTGATACAGTGCCTATCTTTCCGTCTTTGCGGGAGTTTTCATACTCCGACCTCCTGGGGCGCGAAGAGTTTTCAATAGACCTTGATGTAATGGAGAATTTCTTTGAGGGGAAGTCTGTACTTATTACCGGCGGCGGAGGCAGTATAGGATCAGAGATTTGCAGGCAGCTTTTAAAATTCAACGTATCAAAGATTATCGCACTGGGACGAGGAGAGAACTCTATCTATAATCTTATGAAAGGTATGGATGAATACAGGAGGCTTATGCAGGGGCGGATGCCCTCGACGGTTTACCGTATTGCAGACACCAGGGACAGAAGGATGCTTGAGCGTATTTTTATGTCAGAGAAACCTGATATAGTATTTCACGCGGCTGCTCATAAACACGTGCCTCTTATGGAGTGGAATGAACATGAGGCTCTTCAGAATAATATTCTGGGCACGGAGAATGTTCTCTCCCTTTCAGCGGAATACAATGTGCAGAAGTTCATCCTTGTTTCCTCTGACAAGGCAGTGAGGCCGACAAATGTCATGGGGGCAACAAAAAGACTCTGTGAGATTATTACATCATATTATCATGGCAGTAAAAACCTCAATACTGCTGCTGTCCGTTTCGGCAATGTGCTGGGGAGCAGGGGGTCTGTGATTCCGCTCTTCATGGAGCAGATAGAGAAGGGGGGCCCTGTTACAGTGACCCACCCTGATGTCACAAGATACTTCATGAGTATACCTGAAGCTTCACTTCTGGTAATAAACTCTGCGGCACTTTCCGCCGGAGGTGAGATTTTTGTGCTGGATATGGGTGAGCAGTATAAGATAGACGATATCGCCCGCAGGATGATTGAGCTTTACGGTTTTACACCGGAACGGGATATAAAGATCGAATACACAGGTCTGCGCCCCGGAGAGAAGATGTATGAGGAGCTTTTTTATAACAAGGGGGCAATGAATAAGACAGGCAACAGCAGTATATATACTCTGCATAATGATAATATAAGTCTGTCAGATTCTGATTATAATGAAATAATAGATGCGGTGAGTGAAAAAGTATACAGCATGACCAGTGAAGATGTCCGCTGTTTTATAAAAAAGTTTGTTCCTGAGTATAGTTTCAAATGTTAAACGGATTAACTTTTTTCTTTACTTTTTTCAATGGCAGGGATTCGCGAGAAAATCTTTGCCAGCTTGCCTGTCTTTTTCATCATTTCTTCTGTTAGTGCGCCATTAGTGAGTTTCCAGGTCCAGTTGCAGTCAATGGTGCCTGGTGTATTCATTCTGAATTCACTGCCGTAGCCTAAAATGTCCTGTACAGGCACAACCGCAAGGTCAGCTTGGGTTGCGTAGGCCTCCCTTATAATGCGCCAGTGAAAATCGCTCCACTCCTTCATGCCGAGATAATCCATTACATATTCTCTGTATTCCTGAGGAAATTCAGGATCATAAAACCATCCGTTCACTGTGTCATTATCGTGTGTGCCGGTGTAGACAACACAGTTCTTCCCGTATATGTTATGCGGGAGATATTCATTCTTGTCGTTAAAATCAAAGGCGAACTGGAGAATCTTCATGCCCGGAAGCTGAAGTGTGTCCCTGAGCTGTTTAACCTCCGGGGTGATTACCCCCAGATCTTCAGCTATCAGAGGGAGAGCTCCGGCGTCACTGCGGAGTCTGTCAAAGAACGGTTTGCCCGGGCCATGTTCCCATTCACCATTAATCGCTGTTTCTTCGCCATACTTAACACTCCAGTATGATTCAAAACCCCTGAAGTGATCTATCCTTATAATATCAGTCAGTGAGATTGAATGGAGAATCCTTCTCTTCCACCACTGGTAAGTATCTTCGTTCAGTTCTCCGTTGCTGTTATACCATTTGTACAGAGGGTTCCCCCAGAGCTGGCCAGTCTCACTGAAATAATCAGGGGGGACTCCGGAAATGTTATTCGGCTGAAGATTGATTGTGTCAAAATCGAGGATACTGCTGTTTATCCATGCATCGGAACTTTCCATTGATATGTAGATCGGTATATCTCCGATTATTTTTATTTCTTTGCTGTTGGCGTAATCTTTAAGTCGTTTCCATTGCCGGAAAAAGATAAACTGCGCGTACTTGACCAGAAGAACCCTTTCCGCGAGTTTTGTGTTAAGAGTGGTTATGGTCTCCGAATCACGTAATGCAATATCCCTCTTCCATGACATCCAGTTGAATGAGTTGAATTCATGCACAAGAGATATATATAGCGCGTAATCGTCGAGCCAGAGGTTGTTGTGCTGAAGGCAGAACCTGTGGAATTCCATGTTCTCCTCTTCAGTGGCATGGAGGAGAAATTCATCGAACGACAGGATTACGACCTTCCGCAGAAACCTCCGTGCCCTGTCAAAATCGCAGAAATGATCCTTTGGAAATTCATCGCAGCTTATTTTATTTCTGAACCAGTTCTCTCTGAGAAGCTGATCTATGCTTATGAAGAGTTCATTCCCCGCGAATGTGGATATTGATGAATATGGCGACCAGCACATTGATGGGGACACAGGCCCCACCGGGAGGATCTGCCAGTAGCGGAATCCCCCTTTATGAATGAGATCTACAAATTCATAAGCCTCATCGCCCAGTGTACCTGTTCCGTATTTTCCCGGAAGGCTCGTAATGTGTAGAAGTACTCCAGCTGATCGACCTAATCCCATTATTTACCCTGGCTTTTCATTTGCGAAAGCCCCCGCCTCAGGTTTTCAAGCTCTTCACCATAAGCTTTCCAGTTACCCGCTTTCATGCTGTCTTCAGCTTTAAGATAATGCATATAAGCTCTGTCGGCAAGTTCTTTCAGTGTAATTCCCCCTTCTCTTATTTCACTTGCGGTAAATCCGCCGCCGTAGAAGAGTTTTTCAAGTGAAGCGGTGAGAGTATCTTCCATTATAACCTTATCAGCGAATGAAACAATTACTTTACGGAGCTCAGGCATCTCGCTCTTTTCAGCTTTCAGGTATAATGGTTCGATAAAGATAATTGATTCCTCTATAGGTATGGCAAGCATGTTCCCCCTTATGACATTTGTACCCTTCTGGCTCCAGAGAGCGAGCTGTTTAGATATTTCAGGGTCCTGGTTAATCCTTGCCTCGATCTGCATGGGCCCGTAGTTGAGTTTTTCTTTGGGGAGGAGATAGAGCTGAAGCTCTCCATAATCAGGCACATCACATTTTGCTGTAAGGAATGCCAGCATGTTATTTTTCTGATAGGGAGTAAATGGAAGTATAAGTATAAATTCACTCCTCTTTTCACCCGGAAGCGTTGTCACAAGGTAGTAGCTGTGAACGTCTGTTTCGCTGCTTTCATATATCTGCGTCGGGATTGCCCATGCGTCCTCATTGTTGTAGAATACATTGGGATTTGTCGTGTGGTACTTCAGCAGAATATGGCTCTGAATATTAAATATAGTTTCAGGATATCTGATGTGGCTCTTCAGGCCTTCAGGTATATCTTTTAAATCCTTGAAAATACCGGGGAAGATTCCGGCGTATGCTTTTATAATAGGGTCTCTCTGATCAGTTATATAGCAGCTTATCTTCCCATTATACGCGTCTATAATAATTTTAACCGAGTTACGGATATAATTCAGTCTCTTGTTCCCCACATTGATCGGTGTTGAGTAGGGGAACATATCTGTCTGGGTGTAGGCGTCTATTATCCAGTATAGTTTTCCATCAGAGATTACAAGATAGGGATCATCATCCAGCTCAAGGAACGGCGCGAAATTCCGGGCCATTTCAATAATGTTTCTTCTTATAAGAAGTTTACTCTCCTTCCCTATGTTCCCTGATATCAGCAGGTTAATATCTCCGAATGAAACAGATGCCATAAGTCTTTTAAAAAATGAATCGAGTTTAATCCCCCCTGTACCCTGGTATGTGGTGTACATGTTTTCATCACCCGAGGGATAATCGAATTCACCCGGTTTAATTGTTGTATTTGTAATTACATAAGGTGCCTCATGTTCACCGTAGTAAATCTCAGGCCTGTCAATCTTTATGTTAACTATCCCTTTAGGGGGGATGTCCTGAATGAGAAATTCAGGCAGACCCTCGGATGTTACCCTGTCAACACGGCTCATAACTACACCATAGCCGTGTGTATAGATAAGGTGCCTGTTCTGCCATGTCTGCGTGTTTCCAGGGAGGCCGTCTGTGGAGAGCTCACGGGCGGAGAGATTCACGGCTATTTTTTTCCCGTCAAGTATATAGCGATCAACATCAACATCATTGAAGTAGTAGTAGCGCTTAAGCTCCTGCAGCTGTTTGTATGTCTGCTTCAGGGGGCGCCAGTCCCAGAGACGTACACTATCAAGTGTTTCTCTATTCTTTTTAAGATCGGTGTATGAAAGATCCCTTTTATTCTCAAAGGGGATCTCCTTAACCTTGTCAAGGCCGTAGGCAAGTCGTGTAAAATTTATATTGTTCTGTATATACGGCATCTCCTTGTCGAGCTCGTTAGGCACAACAACAAACTTCTGCTGAAGTGCCGGGTATACTGTACCCAAGATAAAGTATACAGGGATCAGTGTGAGCATAACAATTACCGGAAGTTTGAAACTCCTCTTGAAAACATTAAAGAAAAGCAGTCCCGCTGCGATAAACGAAATAAGCTCAGCAGCCCTGAAAGCAAAAAGCTTCGCATTAACAGCGGAGTAGCCCGCTCCGTAAAATTTGCCGATCTGCGAGAAAAGAAGCTCATAAGCGGAAAGCTGGTAGCTGAGGCCGTAAAGTACAACCATGAGGCCTAACAGTATTGATAGATGCGCACGGCAGAAAAGAGACAGTTCGAAACCTGTATTTTTAAGAGATATCCCGCCGTTAAAAAGATGCAGCACTGCCGTGAATATAGTGATAATTACAAGAGATGTCATTGTCCAGCCGTAGAGAAAATTATAGAACGGCAGAGAGAATACATAGAAGCCGATATTTTTTCCGAAGACAGGGTCTGCCGGGTATCCTTCAAATGGAGCGCCGTGCTGGAACATCAGGTATTCCTTCCAGAAAGCAGACGCGCCTCCACCCATCATGAATCCGATAAGCACGATGCCTATTGTCATCAGTATAAGCAGAAATCTTCTTGATGAGCCGATTGCAGGTATCTGTATCCTGTCCAGAAAATTTTCGGAGAAGAATCTCCCTCTCCCCCCTAAAAGCCGTATGAGCACAAAATTGAGCAGGAAAAGAAATATGAAAATCCCGCCGAAAATAGCCTGCACATTGAACTTCGTCAAAAACATGACCCAGAAAACCTGTACCCCGTCATTTATTCTGAACCATTCGTAATCGATGTAAAATCCCGAAATATACTTTGCGAGAAAGTAGAGTATAAAAAATATAACAAGTCCGAAAGTAATCCTTTTGTCCATAACCGGCTCCATTATAAAGAGTGNNTAATAAAAACCGCGATTAAGTAAAGTATTAAAAAAATTATATTCAGACCATTAGTCAACCAGAAAAGAGTTGAGAATTTAAATAACATTAAACGGTATGGTAAATATAATATCCTGACAGGAGGTCTCCTTGGATATACATTACGGATTCTGGATTCTCTTTGCCGTTATGGTAGGAGCGATGCTGTATATCGATCTCTATATTACAGATCACCAGAAGGGTGAAAAGTCTTTCAAAAGCAGCGTGATATGGAGTATTATCTGGATATGCGTTGCTCTTACCTTTAACTCGTCGTTGTACTTTTTTTATGACAACGGGCACGAAAAGGCTATGGAGTTCCTCGCAGGTTACCTTATTGAAAAATCACTCTCAGTTGATAATCTTTTTGTTTTTATAATGATATTTCATGCCCTTAATATAAAGAGTGCAAATCAGCCGCATATTCTTAAGTGGGGTATACTTTCGGCAATAGTTTTCAGGATTTTCTTTATTATGGCAGGAGTGAGCCTTCTGACTTATTTTCACGCAACGATTTATCTGTTCGGTGCGATACTTTTGTGGGCATCATTCAAAATGATCCGTGATGCTGTTTCGGATGAGGAGCAGGAGATCGATGTTGCTGAGAACAGACTCGTTAAATTTATAAACAGGCATTTCAGGGTACTGACAGATTATAACGGCAAAAAGTTTTTTACAAGGGCTGACGGTAAAATTGCTCTTACACCGCTGTTTATAGCTCTTTTAATGATCGAAACAGCTGATATAGTTTTTGCTGTTGATTCGATCCCCGCTGTTCTTGCCATAACACATGATCCTTTTATAGTAATTACATCAAATATAATGGCTATTCTGGGACTCAGAGCACTTTACTTTGTTCTTGCAGGGATGCTTAATCTTTTCAGGTATCTGAAGCATGGAGTAGCGCTTATACTTCTTTTTGTGGCAGTTAAAATGCTCATATCTGAAATTTATAAGATACCTGTATCAGTCTCCCTTGCTGCAATATTCTCTATTCTTTTTCTCTCAGTTGTGCTGTCTCTGATTTTCATGAAAAAAGATGAAGTAATAAAATAAGACCTCATCCCCCTGGCCCCCTTCTCCATGGTGGAGAAGGGGGGAAATACTCCCCCTCGTCTTAAGGAGAGGGGGCTGGGGGGTGAGGTCAGGGAATATAAATGAACCTGACAAAACATAATCACACAGATTTCAGCATTGATGAACTTCTGAAGCTGAAAGGCCGCAGAAAGATCTTTGTTGTATTTTCCACTTTTGGGGAGAGAGAAGCTGACCTTGTCTGCGAAAAGATTACTCTGCTGAATACTCTCCCTGCGGGATTTATCGACAGGATTATACTTAACCACAGGCGGGCCGGAGCGGATTCTGACCGCACTGAAACCGGAGTTGCTGCTCTGAACTGCGGAGTTGACATCATTGTTGCAAATGAACTTGAAGTTCCGGACATGGGGAAAGAGAAGGGGAAGGGGGGCGATATGAGGAGGTCACTCTATGTGATAAACCGTGACTTCGTGAAAGAGCTTTCTCCCCGTGAAGTAATTGTAGTATTTCTCGATGCTGATGTTGTGCCCCGCTATTTTGGTGTACATTTTGTCACAGCTCTGTCGGGCGCTGTTTTAAAAGGTGCGGATTTTGCAAAGGCGGGATTCTGGCGAGCCATGGGGCGCGTAAAGAAATTTGTTGCCCAGCCTTTATTTTCTGTAATAGAACATCCGGCATTGAAAACACTTACTGAGTATTCATATCCCCTTGCAGGTGAATGTGCCGGGACCCTTGATTTTTTCAACAGCATGACCTTCTGGCAGATATACGGAGTTGAAACAGGGATACTTGTTGATACGGCTTTTTCCGGATACTCTGTTGCTGATGTTAATCTGGGGCTCTATGACCACGAACATCACTCCGACATGAACATTCAGAAGATGTGCTTCGGAATAATGAGGACATATCTGAAGTCGCTCATGGATCACGGAGTCATTGAACTGAAACACGGCGCAGCAGTCTCAGATACATTCCGCTGCGAATATATAGATGAAAAGGGAGAGCGGATCGCTGTGAATGAAAATCTTACCGAATTAAAATATCCCCCGTTGAAAGATATCCTCTGAAAGTAAAAATAATCTAAACCAAATCTAATATTTGTGTTGTAAAACTCCTGTTCATACCAGGAAAAGAGATGTTATTTCTGATATTCTCTAAATTATTGCTTGAATAATCCTGCCTTTTTAATATAAGAATATATGATGATAATTTATAAAAATAAAA
>DINC01000173.1:0-543 GCA_002425885.1 Spirochaetia bacterium UBA5550
AAAGGATGTGTTATATCAATCTTTACCTTTTCTCCATATATACAGTAATCAAGGCTTAACCTTGCACCTTTATAAACACCCTCTCTGTAGAACTTTAGTACAATGTTTCTTCTCACCAGAGAGTTCTCAATCTGTTTCAGGCGCTGATCATTGAAACTGTCCGGTTCCAGAAATACCTTAAGGATCAGTTGAACCTCTTCCTGAAGTTTTGGTTCCTGGATTGTGGATAGATAGTTTCTGTATGACTTAATACTGAAACCCTCGTTACCGATCTCCTTCATCGATATTGTACCCTTCTGAATCAGGTTAACAAAATGCGGGTTTTCATTAAAAAGGAGAACAATATACGCGTAGAATTTTCCGTTTACAGTTTTAATACTGGCGCCTGTATACCTGTATCTGTACTCAACAGGGTATTCATTCTGGAATATATTCGCATTAAGAACCGAAGGGGACGCGGCCAGCAGAATCACTGCAGCAGAGAAATAATAAAAACTGAATCTATTTAAATATTTCATTTTTTATTCACTTAAACACAACAAG
>DINC01000173.1:572-754 GCA_002425885.1 Spirochaetia bacterium UBA5550
AAAGTTAACAAAAACATATAGTATTATAATAGCGAATAATATCAATATAGAAACAAAAAAACGGGGAAACCTGTAGATAAGTCTGTATATTGCAAGATTTCGGGCCTTCATAATAGTCCCGAGGAGTCTGTTAGTAGTTCTATGCTTCACTTTAATCCGATCACCTGTATAGAGATACGGAT
>DINC01000173.1:818-2584 GCA_002425885.1 Spirochaetia bacterium UBA5550
CAGGAAAAGCCATAAATTTATAACCTCAGTCTTCTCCTGAACCTGTATCTCAGTATTAAACCTGTAAGATTAAGCATCAGAACAAGTCCTATTAAAACTATTGCAGTACCATATTGAAGATGCCTTGTTGCCTGGATATGCGTCCCTGCTGTGGCCATAACATAAATATGGTAGGGAAGCGCCATTACTTCATTAAATACTGAAACAGGGAGGTCTGGAGTATAAAAAGCTGCGGCCGTGAACATTATGGGAGCAGTTTCACCTGCGGCCCTTCCGAGCGAAAGCATAACACCTGTAAGTATACCAGGCAGCGCATTAGGAAGAACAATTTTATAAATTGTCTGCCATTTTGTAGCGCCGAGAGAAATTGACGCTTCCCTGTATGTTTCAGGTACAACAATGAGAGCTTCCTCTGTTGATCTTATAATAACAGGAAGATTAAGCAGTCCCAGTGTAAGAGATCCGGCCAGTATAGAAGTACCGAATCCCAGAAAAATTACAAAGAGGCTTAAACCAAATAGGCCGAAAACCACTGACGGTACTCCAGCCAGGTTATTAATCCCCAGCCTGATAATTTTTACTATTCGCGGATTTTTTGCATATTCTGAAAGATATATTGCTGTTATTACACCCACAGGAATAGATATAAGAGAGGAGCCTAACATAAGATAAAATGTGCCTGCTATTGCCGGAAAAATCCCCCCCTCTGTCATCTCTTTGCGCGGCATCTCTGTAAGAAACTCCCATGAAATAGCAGAGGCCCCTTTCATAACAATATAGCCCAGTATAAAAAGGAGAACCCCTATTACAATAAAAGCCCCGCTCTTTATCATAAAAAAAGCCGTTTTCTCAGTTATATTTGATCTGTTAACTTTTATCATATTAAATCAGCCTTAATTCGATTTGAATTTATATTTGTTTGAAAGATAGTCTGCTGCAAGATTGAACATAAAGGTTATTACAAACAATATTAAACCTATTGCAAAGAGAGCGTTATAATGAATCCCCCCGACTTCAGCCTCAGCCATCTCTGCGGCAATATTGGAAGTGAGAGGCCGTACAGGATCAAATATTGAATGAGGGATAAGAGTGGCTCCCCCGGCAACCATGAGCACAACCATGGTTTCTCCAATAACCCTTGATATGCCGAGAATTATTGCTGTCCATATACCTGAAAGTGATGCAGGGAGAGTAACATGAAAAATTGTCTGCCATCTGTTTGCCCCCAGAGCGTATGAAGCCTCCTTCAGGCTCACCGGAACAGAGGAGATTGCATCTTCAGAAATACTGGCGATTGTTGGTATAGCCATGAATGCAAGCATGGCAGCAGCATTGAACATGTTGAGCCCGGAATCTATATCAAACTTTTCCATGAGAAATGGAGCTATCACCACCATCCCGAAAAAACCTATAACAACAGAAGGGATGGATGCTATGATCTCAACCACAGGTTTAACAATCTCCCTGAGCCTGCTCCCGGCAAGCTCGGCAAGATAAATAGCAACAGCAAGGCTCAAAGGTATCGATATTGCAGAGGCAAGAATGGTAACAGAAACTGATGCTATTATAAGGGGAAGAACACCAAACCTTGGGTTTTCGCTTGTAGGATACCACTCACTCCCTGTAAGAAAATCTGTTAAACTGATTTTACTGAAAAGAGGTACACCCTCTTTAACAAGAAAAAGCATTATAAGAAAAAGTACCACAAGACATGAAAGGCCTATAATCAGAAAAAATTTTTCAATAAAGATATCAAAAATAATACT
>DINC01000173.1:2594-5683 GCA_002425885.1 Spirochaetia bacterium UBA5550
GAAATTATCAATAAACCGTAATATTTAACGCAAAAAAATCCGGTCTGTTAATAACCGGATTTTTTTGCGCGTATTGTTTAAAACTATTTATATATCAAGCTTCAAACCTATATTAGCTGAATGAGATTTGATATATGAATCATGATTTGAGTAATCATACATGTATTCACAATAGAATCTTACAAAAGGGATGAATGAAAGCTCAAGCCCTGCACCGGCTCCGAAAGCTTTTAAATAATCTGTGTCAGATTCACCTGCAACTTCCATCTTATCCCAGAAAGAGTATGTACCCCTCACGTAGGGATGAATTATAGGGAGTGAAAGTATAAGATTCAGATCAAGACCTGCATTCTGTCTATTAATATCTTTTTCCGAATCAGTAAGCTCGTAATCAAATTTAAGTTTTGAATACTGATAAAAACCACCTACACCAATCTCAAGTAATGGTATAAGAGATTTATTATAATGAGCCTTGAACCCATATTGTCCCCCTTTCGGATCATCATTGCTACCCTCAAGCTCACTATTAAAAACATAGCCGCCCCATACAGCTGCATCCACCAGTGCAAAACTGTTTGTAGTTACAAAAAAGATAAATCCCGTCGCTATTATTGATACTTTTAACCAGTTTTTCACAACTATCCTCCATAAGTGTAAAAAATATCAGAATACTTTATTCTGATTTTATATGAAAATTTATAAATAAATGTGTAATAAGGCAAGAGTATTTCAAATAAAATTTTAATAATTGAATACTTGACATAAGATAATGCTTAACCGGAAATAAGTCAAAGGATGAATTTTATATGAAAATACTTATTACCAATGATGACGGCATTACAGCCGAAGGACTTATAATTCTTGAAAGGGTCCTTTCAAAATACCATGAAACATATATAATTGCGCCGGACAGGGAGAGGAGCGCCTGCTCTAATATATTTACTGTGAGAGATGAAATTACTGTAACAAAAATCAGCGGCCGCGCTTTCTCAGTAAACGGTTACCCCGCAGACTGTGTAAGCCTTGCTCTCCATTCTGATCTTATTCCTGAAATAGACCTTGTTGTTTCAGGAATAAACCACGGACCGAACCTGGGAGATGATGTACACTTTTCAGGTACAGTTGCTGGAGCAAGAACAGCATTCATTTTCGGCAAACCCGGAATTGCATTCTCGATAGACAGCTTTCATAAAGCTTCACCGAATATGACTGAAGCATCTGAGTTTCTCGCTGATTATATAAAAAATAATCCTGTATCAGCAGATACATTTCTTAACATAAATTATCCAGATATCCCTTTTTCAGAAATATCCGGAATTGAATACACCTTTTTGTCGAAGAGATATTACAGAGATACTTATATAAAAAGTGAAATCAGCCCGAAAGAGATCAAGGTTTCACTTGACGGACATATTGATACAGATTCTAAAGAGGGGAATGACTATTATGCTATCAAACGCGGTTATATATCAATAACACCGATGACTGTGGACTCAACGGATTATGCGAAAATAAAGGAAATGACTGGCAAGTAAGGATATAATATAATAGAGGGAGACTGAATATCAGATAATGAATGATTTAAACAACTCTGTTCAATCCATACTGATAGCAGCTGCGGGGAGCCTCCTTGCATCAGACTATACTTCTGCTCTTGAAGAACTCAAAAAAGGGGAAGTACTGGATAAAGATAATCCTGAAATACTTTACAATCTCGGTATAGCCTATACAAGGCTCGGTCTTTTTAAAACCGCGCTTGAATATTTTAACAGAGTAGTTTTTCTTAAATTTCAGTTTATAGATATAATCCAGGTTAAAAAAAATATCGCCTTCTGCCTTATTAACCTTAATCAATATAAAGAAGCGCTGGAAAAACTNNTGATTTTCCCTCTGATGTATCTGCCCTTAATATGAAAGGGTACACCCTTGAAAAATCGGGAAAAATAAATGATTCCATACGTACATACAGTGAAGTTTTAAAATACGATAAAACCAACCTTAACAGTATGAATTCAACAGCTTATCTTATGGCACAGAAAAACATGAACATAGAGAAAGCTCTTGAAATAGCTGAATATGTTTACAGGCGGGACAGAAACAACCCCTCATACAGGGATACTCTTGGATACATTCATCTTAAATCAGGTAATTATGAACAGGCGGAAAAACATCTGAATGCTGCATTTAAAGAGATGCCTTTCAACAGTGAGATTGCGTTACATATAGAAGAACTTAAAAAGAAAAAAACATCTAACTCCTGATTGAAAAAATCTCCTTCTCAATATAATAAAAATACTGATTTCTGAAAGTCTGAAGCTGCTCATGCTTCATGTTGCGGAGATAATAAAATTCAATTATCTTGCTTACCCTGTATATAAAATCGAGAAGCTCTATATACGACATCTCATCAGGGCCGAATTCAAGCAGCCCGGCTCCTTCAAAATGAAGCTTGTACTCCCTGAAAGCCTCCCTTATCTCTTCATAGGATTCATAAATATCACGGGTTATCTTCCCCTCGTCAAATTTTGATTTCAGAGATTCACTTATAAAATTCAGGCGGAACATCTTGCCGTCATTTTCGTTATAATAATATTTCAGAAACAAANNAATAATAATTCATGAGAATTTTTTTATACTCAAAACCCTCTTTTACTGTCCAGTTCAGCTCTGCAATTTTTACAGCCTGATTTGATTTATCAAGATATTCCTTAACTGCAAATTCATTCATTCTCCATCCAAGCTGATTAGAACTTTTAGGAAATAAAGTTTCAATCTCTTCATTACTCCTGAGAAATCTGCTGAAAATTTTATTCCTGTTTTTATACCTCAGTAGTATTGAAATAAAATCATTCATAACAGTTTTGACATCTGTTTCAAAGACAAAATTTTTCTTAAAGAAAAATCTGTTGTATGCGCTTAGAATATAATAAAAGTCACTGACCGATCTCTTCGCAAGTGTAAGCATCAGGTATTTAAAATTAATAAGTTCATCATCAAATTCAATAATCAGATTATTTACTGAATCAATAGCCTCATCAATTTCATTTTCAGATATATCTCTCTGCTGCATTGCTGCTATTAATTTATTC
>DINC01000172.1:0-12288 GCA_002425885.1 Spirochaetia bacterium UBA5550
TTTGGACAATATCATCATGAAAGATAAATTCGCTATCATCTATATGTCAAATGAATTAGAAAAAAGTTTCATCGGACTTTCTATATCCATTTAAGTATACCGGCAAAGATTATAAGCATAGCTGCATTGATCCCGAAAAGTGTGCCGATGAACAGTTTCTGTCTCTTCGGTTCCCAGTCATACGCAAAATTGGCAGCAAGGAAAAACGGAATATAGGTTGTAACGAAAACCGGGAATGCGCCCCACCATTCATAGACCCAGTGAAACGCCGGAGTCCGGGCAAGAAATATTTCAAATATAGAAAAGAAAGCCGCGTTCCCTAAAGCAAAAAACACCCTGTTATTTATTCCAAGAATCTTCATCTTCGGATCATCAGGGAGCACCTTGGAGAAGATAAGACCCGCAACAGCAAACATCATCGAAAGCTCCCAGCCCACCCCTATGAGAAGCAGAAATGAGGTTCCGTCCGGGACGGTCCACAACGCATGCCCTGAAAAATGCTGAATAAGCGCGTTCATTATCTCATAAAACCAGTGAACCATATAAAGAGAGAGACCCGCGGCAATACCCTTCCAGTTTTTATTCTGAATCTCATTGAAATAGATATAAACCACAAATGCGAATAACGGAATAAAATACCATTGAAAAGTATCTGTGTTTCTGAGAATACCAAGAGCCTGCTGAGTAAGTTCCGGCTGATTCATAATTCCCTCCAGGGTTTTCTTCTTTATCTATCAGATAAATATCAAATGGTCAACTATATTCCGGCGGACTTACTGCTNNCTTCCAAACATAAAAGGAAAGTTATGGAAACTAACATAATAACATATTCAATAATTGCTTTTACAGCAGCCGCTTCTTTTCTGGCTTTCAGAAACAGTTTCATCTTTGAAAAGTATCTTTTTTCAGTTGATAAAATCTTAAAAAATAATGAATACCACAGAACAATAACATCCGCATTTATACATGCTGATTTCGGCCACCTCCTTTTTAACCTGTTCAGCTTTTATGCTTTTGCGTCGGGCATTGAAGCTGCTTACGGTTCCCCGGCCCTTACAATTATATTCCTTGCAGGGGCAATGGCCGGTTCACTTTTATCACTTTTACTTCATAGAAAAGAACCCGGATACAGAGCAGTTGGAGCATCAGGTGCAGTTTGCGGAGTAATCTTCGCATCGATCTTTTTACTTCCCGGCGGAAGCATAATAATTTTCCCGCTCCCCATACCTATGCCTGCATGGACTTATGCCATACTCTTTATACTTGCCTCAATTTACGGCATAGGGAGAAATGCAGGGAACATAGGCCACGACGCGCATCTCGGAGGAGCACTTGCAGGTGTCGCAGCGGCTTACTTAATCTTTCCGGAATCAGTGACAGGGAACCTGTCCCTTGTTGCAGCAATAGTAATTCCGGTGGTTATTTTTTTTATTTTAAAGGATAGAATCGGATTTCTTAAAAGATAGGTTTTCTTAAGAAGAAATTTCAGAAATAATACTGCAGTGAGGCATAATATAAAGGTTCTTTATTATAAACTTCAAAATCTGAAGTTCTGTTGCTGTGTTTAACAAATGCCGAAATTATACCTGCTGTAATATCAAGATTTTCCAGTGCGTTTAACTTCAGCAGCCCGTTAAGGAACACGCCCCTCCCCTGAAAATCATAAATTGAGAAAACCTCCCCCCTCAAAAGGGGATGGAAATCGTAACCTGCTGCAATGGAAACATAATGGCTGTTATATGTTATCATCCTGTTTGAAAGGATATAGTAATTGCTGCTCTCAATTCCATCTGATGAATAAGACAGAAGAGCTTCCTGGAGTTCATCGTCATTATTAACAGGGAGGCTGTTGAAAAAATACTCCATCAAAAAATACATACCGCACTGAAAGGTATATTCATATCCCGCGCCGCACTGCAAGTACTCCTTCCCCTCTTCCGGATCAGAATAAAGAAACACCCCTGTGAGGATGCCGTCATAAACCTCCGCAGCAAAGTCAGCTCCGGCATTTTTTCTCTTAGCCGTATACCCTCCGAGGAGCGCGGCATCAAAGGCCTTTACTCCTGACTTGATACGGGCTATGTAATTCCCGCTCCCGGCATCTGTTTTTTCAAGTGAATCCTCCTTTCTCTTCGGAGCAGCGACACAGGTAAACTCAGTTGATTCACCGGGATACCAGTCCAGGCGAAGGGCATCTGTACCCTTCTGCTCATCAGCACCCTCAACGGAGAGTGGTGAAAACGGATTCATAAGGTCAAGGGGATTCCAGAGCCTGCTGCTCCCGAACCGTACCTGCTGTCTCCCTGCTGTACCTGTAAACTTTCCCGCCACCAACTTTGCATAGAAGTTCTGAATTTTGCCCCTGACATAAAGGCTTTCCCTGTGAGCGAACTCCGCATCAGGTTTAATAATGTCGTTAAACCCCTCATCTCTGAAGAGAAGATCGAATTCATTGTTATTGCTGTAATTTGATGATACAGCTTCAAGATCCGCGTCTGCATGGAGAGTAAAACTTTCTGCATAATTTATCTCAGGTGAAACCCTGAACCTGTTCAGGTCAGTAACCAGTTTTTTATGTTCCGGGGGAAGGTATATACGGCTGTAGAATTTATCCCTCTCCTGGTACATGAAGAGATTCTTATAGTAGCCTCTGAATCTGAAATTCCACCCCTCTTCAAAGAGGTTATCCTCTTCAGAGTAGAGTGGAATAGATACCATGAGGAGAATCAGGGAGATAAAAATCTTTATGCAGAACCGGGAGCGCATGATTACTCTATTTTTTACCGGCAACGATCCTGCCATCCCTGAGGTTTATCAGTCTCCCTGCGCGCTTCATTACCATGCTGTCATGAGTGGAGAAGAGAAAAGTTATCCCTCTCTCTTTGTTGAGATTCCTCATGAGGTCAAGGAGAGCGGAACCTGTTGACTGGTCAAGGTTCGCAGTGGGTTCATCAGCAAGAATAATCTCAGGGTTGGATACCATTGCCCTGGCAACGGCAACTCTCTGCTGCTGCCCTCCGGACATTTCAGCGGGCTTCCTCTTAAGCTCCCTCTCAAGACCCACATCGCGGAGAATGGACTCTGCCCTCTCCCTTCTCTCTTTTTTATCCGCACCCTGAAGGAGGAGCACATACTCCACATTCTCTACAGCAGTGAGAACAGGAATAAGATTGTAAGCCTGGAAGATAAAACCTATGCTGTTGAGCCTGAGGTCAGAAAGTTCCCCCCGTTTCATTCCGTTAAGATTTTTCCCTGCGACCTTAACTTCTCCTCTCCCGGGCCTGTCTATTCCGCCGATTATATTCAGCAGTGTTGTTTTACCTGAACCTGATGGTCCGGCTATTGCGGTGAACTCCCCCTTTTTTATAGACAGGTCTATGCCGTTCAGTGCATGGACAGCAAGACCGTCACTGTTATAGTCCTTGTATAAACCTTTAATTTCAATAACGCTACTCTGTTCTCTTTTTTTCATATATAGTTCAGAGCCTCCAGAGGTTTTATTTTCGCAGCCTTATAAGCAGGATATATAGCAGCAAGAAAAGCAGTGAGAAAAACTATAACAGCCGCGGCTGCAATATCCTTAAACATAATAAGTGGATATATAACACTCCCTGTACCCCATATCCTCATGGATTCAGAAAAAAGTGAAAGGTCTATTCCGGTTGCACCTAACACCACGTTGAAAACCGTACCTGCCAATAAACCTGCCGCCATTCCTGCCAATCCCAGATTAACCGCCTCAAATATAATCATTATAAAAATATTCAACGGCCTTGTGCCTATGCACTTCATTACACCTATCTCATGAAATCTCTCCATCACAGCCATGATCATGGTATTTGCCACGGAGAATATAACTGTTATAAAGATAATTCCGAAGAAGATAAACATCATGGCATCGTAGAGTCTTATTGCGCTCATCATTGAGGGAGCCATCTCCTGCCATGTGAGTGCCTGAACCTCAGGATCTTTTATAAAAGGTGAGATCCCGGATTTTACCACTGTTGATTCATCCCTTGTATCAGTCCTTATGCTGATCTCTGAAATACGGTCATTCATACCTGCTGCTTTCTGAAGCTTTTTTATCCCTGTGAAGATTACGTATTTATCAAAACTGTCAACGGGAGACCTGAACATCCCGCGCACAGTGAGCGCCTCACCTGCAATCTCATCCCTGCTGTCCTGGAACATGATTACAATCCTATCCCCGGTTACCACGTCGAGTTTCTTTGCAAGCTGTTCGGATATGAGCACATCCCCTGCAGCCGGATTATCCAGAAACTCACTCCCATCTGTGTTCAGCATGTAATTAAAAATATCGGATACTCCCTTTTCTTTCCCGGGTTCTATCCCTGTTATCATTACCCCTTGGGATGCCTCGCTTGACCTCACTATCCCCTGAACCTTTACCCTGGGAGCCCACCCCGCAATTCCCGGCGTATTATTCAGACCTTCATAAATCCCACTGTCAGCATTAAAAGAATATGAGATCTTCATATTATCATCGAAGCCCTTTTTATGTATTGCCACATGACCGAGTGAAGTGCTTATAGTGTTATCTATCATCTGGTAGTTCATTCCGTTCACAAGCGCCATGCTTATGAGCATAAAAAAAACACCGATAGCTATTGAGGATATAACGATAAGGGATCTCCGTTTATTCCTCCATACATTGCGCCAGCTGAGTTTCAAATATATTATCATAACATACCCCTACAGGTGCCTTATGGCCCTTACAGGATCAAGCTTTGCCGCCCTTCTCGCAGGGAAAAAAGTAAAAAGGAGTGAGAGAAAAAAAATCATAGTACCCGTATTATAAAAATCTGACGCTTTAAGTTTTGCGTAATAGACCAGGGTGGACATGCCGTAAAGCTCCATCTCAGCCTGGTATGCAGAAAAATCCATTGGATGAATTGTAAAATAATAGCTCAGCGCAGCGCCGGATATAAGCCCCATAATAATCCCGATAAAAGCAATAATAGCTGATTCAATAATTATCATTGAAAAAATTCTAACCGGGCTTGTACCTATTGAAAGCATAATGCCCAGTTCCCTTATCCTTTCAAAAACCGACATCTGAATTGTATTAAGAATACCAAAGGCCACAATCATGTAAAGTATGAACACAAAGATATGACTGCTCACCCTGTCCATTACTATGAACTGAAGTATCTCAGGCATAAGTTTATCCCAGGGGAGGATCTCCAGTTCCTCTCCTGCAATCTCCTTCACCCTCTCTGTTACCGCAGGTACATAATCAGTGTCTTCCGCCCGTATAACAATTGAGCTTATATACCCGTCCATTGAAAAAGTTTCACTCCCCTGCCTGAACGGTATGAGGGCCAGTGTCCTGTTATACATAACATTCGGAGTCCGGAATATACCCTTTACAGAAAAATTCTCTGCTGCAATGGATCCGTCAAAACCCTGGGAAACCATTGACACTGTGTCTCCTGCCTTTACACCCAGATTGTCAGCTAAATTCTTCCCCAGGATAATTGCAAGGGTGTCCCCCTTTTCAAGGTACCTTCCGCCGGGGAGAATGTACTTATGAAGGGTTGTTATTCTCTGTTCAAGCT
This sequence comes from Spirochaetia bacterium UBA5550, assembly GCA_002425885.1. Lineage (GTDB taxonomy): Bacteria > Spirochaetota > UBA4802 > UBA4802 > UBA5550 > UBA5550. The sequence goes on from DINC01000172.1 coordinate 5,580, forward strand.
CAGGTTTAACAGCGAGAATTTCAGCCCCCGCTGAAGAATCGTTGTGTATAAGAAGCCCCCCTGCATAGATACGCGGTGCAGCCTCCTTTACCGGTTTTGTTTTGCGGATTTTTTCAATCATACTGCGATCATCTCTGAAGGCATACTCCAGGGTCATATTATCCTGAAATCCCTTCTCATGGATCTGAATATGCCCGGTTAACGGAGCTATTGCATCCTCGATCATCTGGGCGTATCCGCCGTTCTGCAGCGAGCGCATAAAGATTATAAGAGTACACCCCGCAACAATAGTAAGAAATGTGAGAAAAGATCTCCTGCTGTTTCTCCACACGTTTCTCCATGACAGACCTGCTACAAGTTTTAAATTTTCAGAACCGCGCATCACTACTTCCTTTTTAAATTCTGCAGGGTAAATACCGATGCAGGTATATCTGAATTAAACCTTACAGACCTTATATTCATCTGCGTATACCTGTCTTTTTTACCCACTGTCTCCATTTTATAAGTTACGGGGATAACCCTGTCATGCATCATTCTGAAACTGCCGCAGGTCATGACCTTTTTCATCACGCCATGTTCATTATAAAATTCCTCCCGTACAGGGAGATAATCGCTCTTCCTTGCGTAATAAATAATCTTCCCCCATACAACAGCGGCATCGGGCTTCGGTTTGAGAATTACCTTATAGCACTGTTCCCCTTCTACAACCCCCTCACCTTCAAGTGTATGAAAATAATCTTTTGTTATGCTGGATTCCTTGATTATATCGTCGTTGGTAAAATCAGATCCCATCCAGGACTGCAGCATCATTGAAGGGGAGATTTTAATATCCTTCTTCAGTTTCGGTACATACTGCCTCATGTCCTGATTAATAAGAAGAAACCTGTTCCCCGCGTCCTTTTCAGGAGCGGTAATCTCAGAAAAAGATTTTTTCTCCAGGCGGTTCTCCCAGCTCTTCATTTCAAGGGAGCGGGTCCATCTCCTTGTTTTTATTACAATTTCAATGAGGGCAACCTGTGAATTTCCGCGCACCGCCTCTTCAGACTTCCTTATTATTTCAGTGGCATCCACAGCGTAGAGTGCTGAACCATAAAAAAATAAACCGGTTAAAATCAGTAATGCTTTTGAGGCCATTATAATCTCCAGATCATCATTTTCTATATGGATAAAAAGTTAACTATAACATTTTGCGATTGAATTAAATCATCAAATTGTCATTTCGAAAAAACATCAGCGGCTGAGAAATCTATCTTTTAACGATATTTTTAAGATTAGCTCACAGTTCTTCCTGCGGTCGTCCACAGCCTGCGCGATGACGGAAAGAGAACTAATTCAATCGTTAACTGCTTTAATTAAACAAACATCTCTGAATATAATAAACAGTATTTCAAAAGAATATCAACCTTTAAAATTTAAGTGACAGAATTACCCGGTACCCGCCTAAATTTTTGTAACAGAAAATAATTTTCACTATCTAACATTTTCTGTANNCTTGACTAAAATTACTATAAAAAATAGTATAAAATATAAACTCTAAAGAGGTAAAAAATGTTTAAGAGAATAGGACTATTTCTTCTTACAAACCTGCTTGTAGTATTAACTGTGAGCCTTATTCTGAATATAGTCATGCCTATGCTCGGCATCAGGCCCGACGGGATTATGCGGCTTGCAGTAATGTGCGGCCTCTTCGGTATGATGGGCGCTTTCATTTCACTTGCGATGAGCAGATGGATGGCAAAATCCGCATACAGGATTTATGTTATTCAGCCAAGCGATCAGAATTTTCAATACAGAGAGATTTACAACATGGTTGCGAAACTCGCGCGCCAGGCAAATCTCCCGGCAGTACCGGAAGTCGGTATTTATGAATCAGCAGAACCCAATGCTTTTGCAACAGGCCCGTCAAAGAGCAAATCAATTGTTGCATTCTCAACAGGCCTGCTCTCTTCCATGAATAAACAGGAAGTTGAAGCAGTTGCAGCTCACGAGATTTCACATATTGCGAACGGCGACATGGTTACAATGACGCTCCTTACAGGTATAGCGAACGCCCTTGTAATGTTCCTTTCAAGGATAATTGCTTCTGTTATCGACAGCGCACTCAGGGGGGACGATGATGAAGGCGGCCTCGGTTTCTTTGCCTATATCATGGTAGTAATGGCCCTTGAAACATTCTTCATGCTCCTTGCATCAATTCCAATTGCGGCATTTTCAAGATACAGGGAATTCAAAGCCGATGCGGGTGCTGCAAAGCTCACATCACCGATGGATATGGCTAATGCTCTCAAACGCCTTGCAAGGGCGGTAGAGATCCCTACACAAAAGGATTCCTTTGCAATAGCAAAGATAAGCTCAAACAGGAAAGTTTCAATATTTTCTACGCACCCGTCAATTGAAGACAGGATTGCGAGACTTACACAGATGAGATAAATCAATATCCATAGAAAAACTCCATAAAAAATCCCGGCCTTTGCGCCGGGATTTTTCTACTCATGCGACATCAGCAGTTCATCATTCGTCAGTTCCTCATGCTTCACGTTATAGAACTTTTTCACCAGTCCTTCCACTGTGAGGTTTTTCTTCTCCTCGCCTGAGATGTCGAGGATAATTTCCCCCTTATGCATCATCAGTATCCTGTTGCCATACTTAATCGCATGGCTCATGTTGTGCGTAATCATCATGGCAGTGAGCTTCTTATCAATTATAAATTTATCCGTAAGCTCAAGGATAAGAGCGGCATTCTTCGGATCGAGTGCCGCAGTATGTTCATCCAGCAATATAAGATCAGGATGGGAAAGAACAGTCATAAGGAGAGTGAGTGCCTGCCTCTGGCCGCCGGAAAATAACTGCACGTTATACTCCATCCTGGACTCTAAGCCCATATCCAGGGCCTTCAGTTCCTCCCTGAACCTCTCCCTCATTTTATTATTTAAACTTATCTTAAGCCCTTTGAATCCCTTTCTGTAACAGATCATCATATTATCTTCAAGGCTCATATTCGATGCTGTACCAAGAAGCGGGTCCTGGAATATCCTCCCTAAATATTGGGCCCTCTTGTATTCCGGCATCCTTGTTACATTCTTATCATTAAAAAAAATATCACCGGTGGTCGGCTGGAATGAACCTGATATCGTATTAAACAGAGTGGTCTTCCCTGCACCATTGCTCCCCACAATAGTGATGAAGTCCCCCTCCTTCACGCGAAGATTTATACCCCGGAGAGCGGTGTTTTCATTCACTGTCCCCTGGTTGAATACTTTGGTTATATTTTCAAGCCTGATCATTTTTCCACCTTCTGAAATAGTTTCTCTTTTTCCCCTGTGCAATCATCAGGCACGCGATAATGAGGAGGCCTGCAAGGAGCTTCAGGTCATTCGGGGTAAGCCCTATATGGTAACCGTAGTATCTCCCAAGGTACATGATTGCTTTATATATAATAGAACCGATAATAACACGGAAGGTGAGTACAACAATTTTATTAGAAGTAAAAATGAACTCCCCAATCATAACAGATGCGAGCCCTGTGACAACAATCCCGGTACCAAGCCCCACATCGGCAAAACCCTGGTACTGCGCAGCAAAGGCCCCTGACACTGCAACAAGACCGTTTGACAGACCGACGCCGATTGCTTTCATAAGATTTATGTTAACACCCTGGGATATTACCATCTGTTCATTGTTCCCCAGCGCGCCGAGAGTTAATCCCATATCTGTTCTGAAAAAGAGATCCATGGAAAACTTAATTGCCATTGCAACCAAAAAGAAAAACACGAGAATTGTATAATCAGAAGGGATAATCCCCTCAGTCCATGATACGATATCAGTTAGTATTGTTTCGTTTTTAAGAAGCGGGAGATTCGCCCTGTTCCCCATGATCCGTATATTAACAGACCAGAGCATTGTCATTGTGAGTATACCTGCAAGGAGGTTCGGCACCTTCAGCCTGTTATGTATAACAGCAGTAACAACACCTGCTGCAACCCCACCCATAAAAGCAGCAGCAAGGGCAAAAAAAACATTATACCCGCTGATAATCAGTGACGCCATTATAGCTGCGCCCAGGGGGAAAGATCCGTCAACTGTGAGATCCGGGAAATCAAGAATCCTGAAGGTTATAAATACACCAAGCACCATTATGCCGTATATCAGACCTTCTACAAAAATACCTTCAATCATGGCACTATCCTTTATAATTTTATCGCAGGCAGAAGAATCTGCGGGGATTTTACTATATATAATATATACATGGGTTCTTTCCGATAGAAACATGTCAATAAAAAATAGGGAATAATTCCGGGAAGCGGCCTGACGCAGAAGATGAAAAAAGTTACCCGATAATTTCATTCATATATTGTTTTATAAATTTCCTCACTCAGCTTCTGCAGAGTAGGGGGTTTCTGGATAAAACTCTTAATCCCTGCGGATAAAAGCTCCTCCACTCTTGCATCATGTTTAAACCCTGAGGCAAGAAGAACCTTTACATCCGGATCGATCTCCAGCAGTTTATAATAAACCTCCCTCCCTGACATAACGGGCATTGACATATCGAGAAAAACCGCCTTGATTGTATTTTTGTGAATAGAGAAATACTCCACCCCCTCAGTCCCGCTTTGACATGTTACAACCGAATAACCGCACTCCTCAAGCATATCCTTAACTATATTCCGCAGAACCTGCTCATCATCAATCACAAGAACAAGCCCCTCTCCATGTTTTATAAACAGTTCAGATGCAGCGGTATCTGAAAAAGCGGATTCATCACCGGACACCGGAAGATATACATGAAATATCGATCCCGCCCCTTCCTCTGAATAGACCTTCACAAATCCGTTATGATTTCTTATTATATTATATACCATTGCAAGTCCAAGCCCTGTGCCTTTTCCGATCTCCTTTGTTGTAAAGAAGGGATCAAAAATCCGTTCAACCACCTCTTTTTTCATACCAACACCGGTATCTGCAACTGAAAGACGCCAGTAACCGGATACTGAGTCACCGGAACCATTGATTGTTATAAAACTATCCTGACTGATTTTTTCGAGGGTTATGCTCAGCTGGCCGCCCCATTTTTCATCTTCCTTCATTATTGTCATAGCATGAGCTGCATTGACGCATAAATTCAGGATCACCTGTTCCATCTGCTGTCTGTCAGCTTTTACAATGGCGGGGATGTCTGAATACTGCGGGTCAAGTGCAACAGATTTATCAATAGTGGTCTCACATATATCCATCACTCTTCTGATAATCAGATTCAGGTCAGCGGGTTCAAGGACGGAATCATGTTTGCGGGAAAGGGTGAGCAGCTGCTGGATTATTTTTGAAGCTCTCCCCCCTGCCTCCTTCATAATGCTTACATGATAATTAAGTTTTTCAGGTTCAACAGGTTTTTTCTGTTTTATCTTGTATTCAAGAATTGAAACTGTTCCGACAATGCCCCCAAGAACATTATTAAAATCATGCGCAAGCCCACCGACAAGGGTTCCTATGGTATCCATCTTCTGTATCTGAACAAGCTGTTCCTCCCTGATTTTAAGTTCAGATATATCATCAATCCTTATTAAAGCTCTCTTCTCATTTTCATAAGCTGCCGAATAACAGAACACTCTGTAATACCTGGTATAGTATTCCGGCACCGCTGTTTCGAAAGAGAGGATTTCGCTTTTACCGCTTATTGTTTCAATTATCTGTTCTTTATGTTCAGCGAGGAACGGGAAAATCTTCCATATCGAATCTTTTTCAATCGAGAGGCCCATCTTGAAAGCAAATTCCAGAGCAGCTTTGTTGTGCTGGTCTATTGTCCCCTCTCTGTTCACTGACACAAGAATGGAACTCTGTGCATTAAAAAGCGCCTGAAGATAGTTTCTTGTTTTTTTCAGATCGGATTCTCTATTTTTAACTGCATCGATCATTTTAATAAAGTTGTGTGAAATTTCAGAGATTTCTGTATATCGGCTCTCCTCAACATTGAAGTTATAATCACCGTTTGCAACATTTTGCGTGGAATATACAAGAGATTGTATCGGTTTAATGAGTCTCTGTATTATTACTTTTCCTATGAAGAAAGATGCAATTGTTATGGCTATTATTACAATTAACGAGAACATCTTCACTGTTTTAAGCGTGTAAAAAATTTCCTGAACAGGCTGCACAACAGCAACAACCATACCTGTACCAGGGACGTTTGAAACTGATGCTGCGTAATCCGTTAATCTGTCGTTGTAGTAATAAGTTCCGTTTAATCCTTTGATTCCCTCCCTGACCGGCTCAAGGTGATTAAAACTTACCCTCTCATTTACTATTCGCATGTCAGGATGAGCGATGACTATACCGTTTTTATCCGTGATAAAAGCGAATCCTTTTTTAAGCGTAAGCCGATCTACCACCTTCTGTATTGAATTAAGATTCATGAATCCTATGAGAACATTTGAACCGAATACTGAAGATATAGCTATGGTTGTCTTCCCTGTCTGAAAAGATATAAAAGTTGGAGAGATATATACCTGTTTCCCCTCACCTGTAAGATTGATGAACTTCCTGTATTCCTCTGTCATCACGCTGTTTCCGATGAAGTCTCTGTTGTACGGGGCAATATACTCTATCTTTCCTGCAGAATTGATTATCTCAATTGATTCAAAATAGTTATAGTCGGAGATCACTGTTCCAAGGTAACTGTTTACCGCACCCTGCTTAAGATTCCCCTTTTCAACCC
>DINC01000172.1:12300-21149 GCA_002425885.1 Spirochaetia bacterium UBA5550
TGTGGCTTATATGCTGCAGGATTTTAAGAGGCTCTATCATGAACCTCTCTATCTCACCGGCAATCGACTCTGCAAGAAGCATGTTCCTGTAAACCGCCTCTTTCCTTATGCTTTCTGAAAAGAAGTAGTAAAGAAAGAGGTCTGCAACACTTATAGGAACGATAATTATTGCAATAAAATGCAGAGATAATATTTTACTTAACTGCTTCTTCTTTATTTGCGATTCCAACAAATTTTCCTTCCCTGATCGAGATCAAATGAAATTTGGTAATAGCGTCTCCATACTCATTAATTTTAAAGTTTGCGTGAATCCCTTTATACTCTCTTTTTTCAAGAATGGTCTTTTTGAGATTTGAGATGTTATCGTCTCTCTTAAGAGCATCAGCAATCACCATCATGGCATTGTAGCTGAAGACCGCAGGGAATTCAGGTTACCTGTTGAACCGGCGGGTAAAACTTTTTTTAAACTCAGGATAATCTTCACTTACATTGTCTTTGCTGAATTGATGAGAGAGTATTACTCCTTCCACAGAACCCCCTCCCTGGATTATTAAATCTTTTGTCTGTGACCATGCGCAAGCAAAGACCGGTATCCGCGTTTTTTTTCTTATCTGCTGACAGAGGAGCGCTGTATCCTGTGAATTGGCAACAACAGCTATTGCTTGAGGCCCTTTTTTCAGAGCATCTTCGGCGATTTTTGAATAGTGCATTGTGTCGAGAGATGAGAAGGAGATAGTTTCGATAGATCTCCCCCCTCTTTTGCCGAAAGCTGCTTTGAAATTTTTTACCCAGCTCTCAGTGTAATCCCTGTTCGATAGATCGTAGATAAAAGAGATGGATCTTATTTTATATAAATCATAGACTTTTTCGGCAAGCGTGAGACTTTCAACTTTTGTGGAGCTTACAACCCGGATTATATAGTCATCAATATCACTAAGAAGGTCAGTACTCGCAGTGGGCGAAACCATGACGACTTTTTTTTCATTTACTATATCTGCAACTGCCATTGTCATGCTGCTTGTCATGTGACCGATAATAACAGCTGCACCTCTGTTTATGAGATCAATATCACCCTTTCTCGCTGTCTCTGCAGAACCTTTATCATCACTTGTGAGGAGTTCAAGCTTCCTGCCGTTTATCCCCCCTTCAGAGTTGATCTTTTCAATTGCAGAAATCACACCGTCTCTGCCGTCTGTTCCGAAATCGGAGAATTTTCCGGTAAGAGATCCGGCAAAACCGATTTTAAAAGGTTCTTTCCCCCCGCAGTAGAGGTTGAATATCAGAACTATTACTATAGAATATTTCAGTAATCCTTTCATAATTGCCTCTTTTTATTAAAATGCAGAGAATAGAGACCTTAACCTGTATAATACTATAAAATCATAACATTATCCCCATAAAATAGTACGCAAAACACCAGGAAAAGTAAAAATAATATTTAAACTTCACTCCCCCTTTTCCGCAGAGGGAGCTGTCACAAATGTGACAGAGGGGGCAGACAGGGCATTTCAAACTTGACTTTTCTGACAGAGTAAAATATAATCACTGCATTCTATTTTAAGAGGTAAAAGATGGAGATTTTTGACGGATTCATTTCAGCTGTTGCTGCTGAGTTTAAAATTCCTTTCCATAAGGGGAAAAACGGCACATATACAGCCACCCTGGAGTTCGATAACGGAAGATCTCAGGATATACTGGTTTCTCTTAAAAAAGATGAAGCCGGCGACAGGGTAATAAATTACAGGTCTGTAGTAGCCACCCTGAAACAGGACACATGGGAATTCTACAAATACTGCCTCAAGCAGAACCTCTCATTTGATTACGGCGCGCTTGCGCTGGATGACGAGACACTTGTGGTAAATAATTCCATGCTCCTTGAGGATTGCGAACCGAGAAGATTTATAAAAAGTCTTGTTTACATTGCTGCAAAAGCTGATGAATTAGAGGAGATTATCGCAAAGGACGATATGAACTGATCAGGCGAGCCTGTATATCTTCTCCCCTTTAATATTGCAGTTCATTAAGCACCCTGCACAATGCTTTTCCGGAACCACCTCAACAATAACACCCTTTGCCATGAGCTGATAGAGAGCGTGATCAACAAGCCCCCTGTCAGCATCAACGGCAGCATATATTTCAGAAATACATATCTCCTTTCTTTCAGTTATAATTTTTTTAATTTCTGATATTATCATTCAGTCACCCAGAATTTCTTTGCGAGATAATCGAGCCTTCCGGCAATGTCCCTGTTCCGTTTTCGCGAGAGAGGGGTATCCTCAACAAGTTTCCATTCATCCGAGAAGTATTCAAGGTCCTCCCGGAACTCCCAGATATACTTATAACTCCGCCCGCTGACAGCATTAATAGCGGCAACCTGTGAAGTGGAGAAGAGCCCCTCTGCAAGTTCATAGCGTATCTTATCCATATCAACAACAATATTCCTCATCTCAGAAAGCTCTACAACACGGAGTAATTCTCTCTTTGACAAATCAGAGGCATTCCGCTGAAGTGCGCTTCTGAAGTCTACAGAGTTCATGAACCTGACATTAATAAACTCATCCATTGAATTGAAATGTATCCCCTCTGCTATGAGTTTGCGCGAAACATCGGCGGAGATACTGTAATTCACATTACGGTAGACTTTCTGACTGAACACATTCTGAAAGAAATAGAGAGAGATAAAACATATAAGACATGCCATGAGGGGCGCAGTTAACCACCCTGAGGCAATCTTCCCCAGCTGCTTAATATCCATCCCCCTCCCCCCCTGGAGCAGGCCTATGCCTATAAGTGCGCCGATTACAGCCTGAGCGCTCGAAACCGGCACAAGCGGAATCGTGGGGAGTCCATGTGACGCGAGAAACAGTTCAAGATTCTGCGAAGAGAAGAGGAAGAGCACAGTGGATGAGGACAGAACAACTACAAGCGCGGATATCGGAGTAAGCGGAATGATGCTCTTCCCCACAGTTTTCATAACCTTGTAGGAGTATGTCAGAACGCCTGAAGCCATTGCCATCCCGCCGAGAATAAAAAGCTGCTCTGTCCCTGTTAGCATGCCGAATGGAGTTTCAAGAGGATGAAACGGTGCCACAGATACAAAGACACCCATTACGTTTGCTATATTATTCGCTCCAAGAGAATACGCACCGAATCCCCCCACTACGATGAGCCCTATCCTGTTCCAGAAATCGAGATAAAGAAGATGAATCTTCACCCTGCTTAGAAAAAACCTCACCATCAGATAAAGCATTACAGCGAAAAAACCTGTGATAAACGGAGTCACAATCCAGCTTGAAACGATTTTTACAAGCGAATTGAAATCTGTCATAGATCCGGAAAACAGGTTCCACCCGATAATGGCCCCAACAACGGACTGTGATGTGGAAACAGGAAGATCAAACCTTGTCATGATTAATATCGCGAGAGCAGTAGCCAGAGTCACAATGAATGCACCGGCAATTTCATTAACAGATCCTAACTTCCCCAGAGTCATGGAAGCACCGGCCCCTGATATAACAGAGCCCAGTACAAGAAATATGCTGGTCACAATGGCTGCAGTCCTGAACTTCACCATCTGCGAGCCTATGGCAGTGCCGAATACATTGCCGGCATTGTTCGCTCCGTGCGACCACCCCAGAAATATACCGCTGGAGAGAAAGAAAAGAACAGACATATCAGACTATCCTTTTCATTGTCGCGATGGAGAGCCTGTTCGAAATATTTTCGGCAATATCTGATATTGTATCTATTGAAACAACGAAGTTCTTGAGGTGAAGCTTACGCTCTAAAGCGATATCCATCTCAAAGATCTCTCTCTTTGCTTTATCTGATATATAGTCAGATTCATTTTCAAAAAACTTAACCTTGTGAAGGTGGTCCTTTACAGTATTCACATCATAGAAGAAAGAACGCGCTGACTGCACAAGCGCCTGAGTTGAATCAACTGCTGTTTCCGCAAGCTTCCTCATTCTGTCATGAAGCTCCGGAGGGATATCGGGCCTCTCAACACAGAAGTCGAAAATTATCGATTTGGAGAAATCAATAATTTCATCCATATGCTCAAGGACTTCAAGGACATCACCGCGTGACTCAGGGATAAGGGTCTGCACGTAAAGCTGCGCTTCAATCTCCTGGCGCAGGTCGTCTGCTCTCCCTTCAAGGCTTTTGATTATTGCAAGCCTTTCATTGAACTCCTCCTCTTTCCCTGAGAGATAGAGTTTAAGTCCCTCCTCAAAATGAAGAACCGATTCACCTACAAGATCGATGAAGGAATCTATCTTCATCACCAGGTCCTTTGTCGCCTTGAATATTGAATACATATTAAACTCCCGGATTAAACATCCTGTTTATGCAAAAAAGCGGCAGTTACCCCGCCGCTTTTCTTTTCAGATGACAGAAACCTGCTATTCCCTGACCATATAGCTTCCGGCATACCGTGAATCTCTCTGCACGTCTTCAAGGAGTTCGTTTGCCTGTCTTGAAGAGTTCACCGGCCCTATCCTTACCCTGAAATAATTTTTCCCGCCCACTACTGATTTAGTGACATAGGCATCAAACCTTTTTGCCCTGAGATTATCCTTCTCCCTTTCTGCTTTGGCAAGAGTATCATAAGAGGCAACCTGCACTGAAAATGAATCGTAGGTTTTTCTCTTTTCGGTTTCACGGGAGACTTCATAGATTCTGCTCTTTTCGCGGGGCTCACTCTGTTTTTTAGTCTCTTCACGATGAGCAATATTCTTTGTCTGCTTCTGCTTCTTCACTTCCGCCTTTGCGGTTTCCTTCTTTTCTACGGTTTTCTTCTTATTATCCGCAGGGGGAATTATCTCCCGTATATTTTCATTTTTAAAGACATCATTCTTTGCCAGTTTAGTTTCGCTGCTTGACGGAGGTATAACTGCATTATTGATGTCAGGGAGCCCTGCACCATCAGTTTTATTCTCCTCACCTTGAGAGATCTTGTCATCAAGTGGAACTGTTCCATCAACAGCAGCATCATCAGGGAGCGGGGGGATATCCTTCCCGAATATATCACCGCTCTTCGGATCACCAAGATCCATATCACTGAGAGTCAGTTCCTTTGACACAGGCCTGTCACTCTTAACAATGCCCATACCGAAAAGAAACGCGGCTGTTACAATACCGATTAAAACAGATGTGAGAATTATTATTCTCGGAGTATCGAGATGAAGAATATAAAAATTCTTCTCTTTTACACCCTGGGGTTTCGGGTCAAAATGTTCCATATATCAGCAACCTGCCTTTTTGTATTATCAATATTACCTGAGTTATCGATAACATAATCGGCAAGTTTAACTTTTTCATTTAGCGGAATTTGATGTTTTAATCGTTCCTTTATCTCTTCAGGGGTGATATTATCCCTTCTGCTCCCCCGGTCCAGCACCTGATCATTCCCTGCTGTTACAACTATATTCTTTTCCATGTATTTATCAAAACCTGACTCAAAAAGGAGGGGTGTATTAACCATAAAAAGCCCCTCACCGGATGTTCTTTCCATTACTATATCCAGAATCAGGGGGTGTGTAATTTCATTAAGCCTTTTAACCTTTTCGGCGGAGGTAAATACACTGTTGGCAAAACCCCTTCTGTCCAGAGTACCGTCACTGTTTATGAAGGAATCCCCGAACTCCTCCACGACCTTTTTCAGGCCGTTTGCACCGGGCTCCATTATCTCGCGGGCTACTATATCTGTATCTACAACTCCCGCGCCTAATTCCCTGAACATTTCGCAGACTGTCCCTTTCCCTGATGCGAAAATTCCTGTCACACCTATTCTCATGTGTTTACCTTAAAACGTTCATTTTGCAAAAAACCTGACTCCATCTATTGCGGAAAAATGCTCATCCTGAGTCCATAATACCGCACCATATTTTCTGGCTGTTGCCAGTATAAGGCTGTCTGCCATTGGAATCTTATATTCGATGCTCAGCTTTGCCGCGTTAAGGGCTATTGCTGAATCTACATCAACAACTCTCCCCTGCTGCATATGAGCAATTGCAATCAATGCGCTGTTTTCATCTCTTTGGAATATTATTTTTTTAAAAACTTCATATATAGTTATTACGGGGACAATAAGACGCGGTGTATTTTCAATCGCTTTTTGGAACCTTTCTGCATAGACAGAACCTGCAAAATACTCAAGCCAGGCAGAGGAATCGACAACATTCATATTCTGTCTGTATCCCGTTCTATTGAGGTATCAATCCCTTTAAGGAAACCGTTAAGTTTTTTTATGGAATCCACAGGTATTAATTCTATCCGGTCCCCGTACTGGATTATTTCAAAAGAAGTACCAGCCTTAAGCCCTGCCTTTTCACGGATATCCTTAGGAATTACAACCTGAAATTTTGACGATAATTTTACCCTGTTCATAATCGATCTCCATATCGTCCTACAATATAACTATCGATGAGATCCAGGTCAAGTGTTTATTAACAGGCTATACCGTATCTTCGTTTTCTGTTTCATCACTGGTCAGCGCCGCAGCATTTCTTGTACTTTTTGCCGCTGCCGCATGGGCATGGATCATTGCGTCCCGGAGCAGAAGAGCCCTTCCACTCCTCATGATTAAAAAGGCTCACTTGCTCTTTGTTGTACTTTTTAATAAAAGCTTCCATGGCCTTTGTGTCAGTTATATCAACCCCTTCTCTTTCCGCCTCTTCAACTATAGATTTGGCAATACCCCACTTCTCTTCATCAACAGTCTCTTCCAGTATTTCCTCTGTAATACCATCGAGTCTTGCCGCAATCTTTTCCCCATCCCTGACATAGCCCTTCTCAGCACAGAATATCATGAAAGCAACAAGTACAGACTCCATGGACTCAAAGAAAACATCATCAGAAACAACTTTTGCAGGCATAATTTCCATTGCGCATTCCGTTGCCCGCCGCGCGTTCCAGTGAAGCGGATGCATTAGAAAGTATGTGTACATCATCTCTCCGAAGCAGGTAATGATCGGCTCAGATTCAATCTTTTCTTCATGCCCTAATTTCATGAAGTAAGGCGATTTGCGGAATTCATTATAGTACTGCTTTACAGTTTTTTTCATAGAATCCTGTACAGCATCAGAATACTCACTGTCGCAGGTCTCGGCAAGCTCCTCCTCTTCATCGAGCAGAAGGCAGTCAACAACTGTTTTAATGCCGAGAAGTATTACAGCAACAGCGCTCCCGCTAATCTCCCCTTCTGAATCGTCATCCGGATCAACATGACTGAAAACCAGGTCTATGAAGAAATCCATGAGTTCCGGCTGATCATTCCTGTGATAATAGAGGGCCCTGGCTTTTGATGGATCACCCTCTATGAGCGCAATTCCGTCACGATTATGCTCTACATTTCTCTGGTATTGCTCATTGAAAAAGCCGGCGCTTACCCTTTTGTTTTTTCCGAGTTTTGTCGCAACAATATGCCATGCCATGAGGAGAAAATCCATAAAGTAATCATGTTCTTCACCATCAAGAGAATCGAATGATTCAATACAATCATATATTTCAGGCTGTTCAGAGGCAAAGTTCTCTTCAAGTTTGTCGACAAAGCTGACATAGTTTTTTTCAACTTTCCTGTGCAGATCTTCCATATCTTTGCGGGTAATGGTAATATTCTTTTCTTTCATTTCTGGTCCCTTTTTATCTGCTTTATTCAATAATTCAGCAAGTTCGCGGATTATTACTTCAAGCTTCTTTGAATCAACATTCTTCAAAACATATTGTGAATCGTCATTTTTATTGCTGCGGTTATTCACAAGATCAATGAGTCTGCGCTTTGTCCATTTACTTTCAAAAAAAGAAGGAGCTACCATGATATCCGATTCCGCTATCAGTGTGAAGCCTTCGCCCTTTGAGTCAATAATATCATAATGTTTATCATCTTCAAAAGAGTGCTTCACAATCTTCTTTGCCATGTCAGATGCACTTCGAAATGCAATGACCGTGTTGTCAAAATCACAGATAACAGGGAACTTAGGCTTTCCGAACATAAATGTAAGCTGCATACAAACCTCTTTACACTTTTAAACTGAAAAAGGCCTCACTCTGCCCTGTGGGCGCAGGATTAAGTCAGTCCTTTCCTATTCTCTTTACAGTATTATCCGATGTTAACAGCTTCATCTGATATATAGCTATTTCATTCAGCTTTTTCAGCCGGTCACCCTGTGACAATCCCTCCTTGATAAAATGTGCATTCATATTTTCAAGATTGGACAGACATACAAGCTGTGAAATATCTGCATAATCGCGTATATTGCCTTTGAGGTTTACATTTTCATCGCGCCACTGTTTAGCAGTTTTGCCGAACAATGCAACATTTAGAACATCCGCTTCTGTCGCATAGACAAGATTGATCTGGGCCGCTGTCAATGTAGCGGGTACCAGGTTCTCTTTTATAGCATCTTTATGTATGCGGTAATTTATTTTTGTTAAATTCCGGCGGATATCCCAGCCCAGCTGTTGGCGCTCTTCGTCCTTAAGCCGTTGAAATTCTTTTATGAGATAGAGTTTAAACTCGACTGAAATCCATGACGCGAATTCAAAGGCTATATCTTTATGGGCAAAAGTCCCGCCGTATCGCCCTGCTTTTGATATAATTCCTATTGCACCAGTTTTTTCAATCCATTGTTTTGGAGTGAGAGTAAAGCTGTTTAAGCCTGCCTGTTTTTTAAAGCCGTCGAATTCGACGGGATTAAAACCGGGGTTGTTCAGCTGTTCCCATATACCTAAAAATTCGATTGTATTTCTATTGCGGAGCCAGTTGCGTATAAGGTCATCAGTATTTTCCACATTTTTATACCTGGCTATATCTGTAATACATATATAGTCTTCATCATTCTGCTGAT
>DINC01000258.1 GCA_002425885.1 Spirochaetia bacterium UBA5550
ATTATTATTAAACTATAATAAACGATGACTTACCGGAACTCATTATCATTACATTCTTTAGAATCTGATTCCGGTCGTTAATTCATCGGAGAAAAACTATGAAAGATGAACTGCGGAAACATAAACGTTTTAAGATAAACCAGATGTGTGAAATCTATATGGGGAGGGAGATATATATACCGGTTAAAGGGATTAATATAAGTGAAGGCGGTATGTCCTTCCGCACAGAGGAATCCCTTGCAATAAACTCCCTTGTTCAGTTTCAGCTGGCTATCCATATTGGGGATAAATCGAAGACCATCAACTGCCAGGGTGTAGTGCGCAGGGTCGAACCGGAAGAAGATGGCTGGTCAGGCGCAATAGAGTTCACCAACATGAAGGATGAACATAAAAAGCTGATTCATGAATACGTTAAAGGTTAAGAGCCATTATCTCCCCCCCCTTTTTAATTAAATCCGGATAATCCGTCATGTTCCCCCCACCGGTTTATAAAATCCATGGGGGTATAATCTATATCCGCGCCTATGGTTATTTCGCCATCATGTGAATCGAGCCATTCCCTCTCTTCTGACGTGAGCCTGATTATTTCCCGCTCACTCTTTTCATGTACTATATAAACCGCAAGAGCAGCAATGATAAAAACACAGGCTGCCAGGAATATCCTGTTCCAGAATGTTATCCAGTGCATTGACTGTGGCCTCTGAATAATTAATACATTTTTTCCGGGAAATTATCCATAAAAAAGAAAAAGCGTTATAAAATCATTGCGCGAAAAAGGGGCGGGATAAATATATCCGCCATATCGGTATAACTGTTTACCGGACAATAATTGGATTTCTCACCCGAAGAATTGANNTTGAAGAGGGTTCGAAATGACAGGGTCTGATTCAGTTGTAAATGCCGCAGTAAAAACCATACACCATAAATACACAAAATGAAGACTGAATACAGACACCCCATAGACAGATATTTTGTGCGGAACACTACATCCATTTCAGGTGTGGAGCTGTTCTGGGGCCTTGCTATACCTGTGCTCTTTGAATCCACATTCCTGCAGGTATTTCTGAAGGAGATCGGCGCATCCAACCTTATAGTGGGGCTTATCCCTGCAATCCTTTCCATAGGGATTATGCTCTTTTCTCTTATGTCAGCATACCTCACATCGCACCTTGAAAGAAAAAAGATCTGGGTAAGCGCAACTCATGCAGTGGCAAGCCTCCCGCTGATACTTTTCGGAATTCTGTTAGGCTATACAGAGGCGCAGTACCGTGTGGGGCTCTTTCTTGTGTGCTACTCAGGCTTTGCGCTTATGCTGGGGCTCACCATGCCTATGTGGCAGAATTTCACAGTAATGATATTCAGCCCTGGAAAGGCTATAAAAGGGCTCTCCATCATGATGACCACGCAGATTACAACACGGCTAATCGGCGGGCTTGTTATATTCAAAAGCGTGGAGCGTTACTCATTCTCAATTGAAAGCGCTTCAATCATATTCATCGCAGCAGGGCTTCTCTGTCTTGCGGGGTCATTCTGTTTTTTACCTGTTAAAGAGACAGCGGGGGATGTCCCTTTTGAAGCAAAGAACCGGCATAATTTTAAAACCCTTATAGAATCAGGGAGGAGCATAATACGCAACAGAAACTTCATGCTCTATCTCCTGAGCTCTGTTGAGATATATACAACAACAACTGTCATTGCTTTTTACGCCAACTATGCTGTTGAGTGGCGCGGCATTGACAAGAGCGCGGCAGCAGGGCTCTTTGTAAGCTTTATCTACCTTGCGGGGATTTTAATAAACATACTTGTGGGATGGATGGGGCTTTTTAAACTTAAAACAAAGTTTATAATCGCAAGGAGCGCCGCACTCTGCGGAACCATTGCTGTTCTTTTTTCATCATCACTTCCGCAATTTCTTGCGGCAAGTTTCCTCATAGGTATATCCAGGGGGATTAACCAGTCTGCACATGTTCACGCTGTTAAAAAGCTATCCGGGCTGCATGATGCCACAGATTATTTTGCAATTTCCCTGCTGCTTGTTTTCCCCTTCTCCTTCGGGCTGCCGTCTGTTTCAGGGTTTGTTCTTGATATAAGCGGAGGGCACGGAATTCTCTCTTACGTTATAGTATTTTCAGGACTTGCACTGATACAGGGATTTACTCTTCTGCTGGCAGTAAAATCTGATTTTATGAATGAAACCCCCTAAATCCCCCAAAGGGGGACTTAAATTTTTATTGAAAAAAAACAAGCAGCGACTACTATTAATTATGATTTATAACGGACAAAAAATTGATACACCAAAATATGTCATAGAACTTGCAAGAGAGCAAAGAATAAAACTGACTCTATCTGAACAATTAATCTGGTCAAAATTGAGGAACAAACAATTGCATGGTTATAGATTCAGATGCCAGCATCCAATTTACAGATATATTTTAGATTTTTATTGCCATGAAGCCTTGTTGGCTATTGAAATAGATGGTGATATTCATAAATACCAGAAAGAATATGACAACTACAGAGATGATTTTATTGCGAATATAGGTATTACTACACTTCGTTTCTCAGCTGATGAAGTAATAAATAGTTTAGATAGTGTACTTGAACAAATTGCTTATATCTTATTAAAGCAACCTGTTTAAAGTCCCCCTCCGGGGGATTTAGGGGGCGAGTACTTATACAAACAGAGTATGGAGGAATATATGCACTTTCACATAACAAATCTGTTTTTTATCTTCGTTACAATTATGCTATTCAGCATCCCCGCGTTTTCAGCAGAAGACGGTGTTACTTCCAAAGCTGCTGATTATATCTGCGTAAAAGCTAAGGAGGGGGGAAAGACCCGGCTTGCAGTTTACCCCTTCACAGGGAAAGACGGTTCAACATCAACTGATACTGAAAAATATGCCACAAAGATAATTGAAGTTATACTTACAAAAGGTGAATTCCGGGTAATTGATCCTGCAAAAGTATCAAAGATTGTGGAGGAGCAGGAGAAGGGACTTACCGGCCTTGTTGACCCTGATACAGCCCCGGAAACAGGGAAGATGCTTGGCGCTGACGCAATGATATTCGGTATTACAGGTGACGGTGCTATTCAGATAAGGATTCTTGACGCAGCAACAGGTGAGATTATCGGCGCCACAGTTGCCGATACCGGCGGGACTGCAAAAGTAAACAATGAAGACTTCAAGGCTGATGACAGCAGGGACAGGTTTCTCCTTGATCAGATGGAGGGGAAACTGAGGCAGATGTCTGGAAACCATCCGGCAATGTTTCTTTATGTAACAGCGGACGATGACGAGATGAAGGAGCTTGAATCTGAATTACCCGGAGTTATAAAACGGATCAGCAGCAGGATAGGCTCCAGAGATGATGCAGGCGTTCAGAAGTTTGAGAAGAGAAAAAAGAGACTTTTGCAGATGAGGAAAAAACACCCGGCATTTAACAGCAGTATAAAAGATATGCGCAAAAAGACTTTTACTGAAATGAAATCAAAAAGAAAGAGGAAATAAAAGCTACTATAAAACCTCATTTACGGCTTTAAGGAGATCCTCTGCTGAAAAGGGCTTAACAAGATAGCTGTCAAAACCGTAGCTTTTGTATTCAGAGATTACGGGGTCTGTGCTGTATCCTGAAATAACGATTGCCTTGAAGGGGAGCCCCTGCTCACGCAGTATCCTCACTGCCTCCATCCCACCCATACCTCCGGGGATTGTGAGGTCAGCAATTACAATATTCACAGGCTCACCTGCGGCAGCCCTCTTCTCGAAAATATCGATTGCCTCATTACCGTCAGCAGCCTGGATAATTTCCGCACCCTCATCTTTCAGAACTTCTTCCATTATATATCTAAGCTGCGGCTCATCGTCCATGATAAGCACTGTGAGATTCCTCAAGTCAGCTTTCTCTTTCCCGCATATTTCGCAGGTCTTTTCAATATACTCTTCATTATGCGCCGGGAGAAATATTGTAAACACCGCTCCATCCCCCGGATGAGAATAAACATCAATTGCACCTCCGTGCCTTTTAATAATGGTGTGGCAGATTGTCAGTCCAAGGCCGTTACCTTCAGACTTTGTGCTGAAGTATGGATCAAATATCCGCTTGAGGTTCTTCTGCTCAATCCCCTCCCCCTGGTCTTTTATAGATATTGCCACATACTCACCAGGCAGAAGCGAATGCGGATTTTCATCATCCATTGCAACGTTCTTAAGACCAATCTCAATTGTACCACCTGAGGGCATTGCCTGTGAAGCATTGAGTATTATGTTCTGAATAACCTGCTCAATCTGCCCCCTGTCGATCTCGGCAGCTTTTATTCCGTTTTCAAAATTAAGCTTTAACGCAATCTTTGAACCGCTGAGAATAAACTCCGCTGTTTCAGTTAAAAGCTCTTCAATTGACGCAAGTGCCTTTACCGGGGTGCCCCCCTTGGAAAAAGCAAGGAGCTGTTCAGTGAGCTTTCTTGCCCTGATACCCGCCTTTTCAGCTTCAGAGAGTAGATGAATGGTCTTATCCCTGTCGGAAATTTTAAGGCGGGCCAGAGATATGAAACCGACAATTGCAGTCAGAATATTATTGAAGTCATGAGCAATGCCCCCTGCGAATACACCGAGAGACTCCAGCTTGTGAGAGCGGTTCTCCTCCTCCTCGCGTTTTTTCTTTTCAGATATGTCACGCACAATGGCAAGGTACTTCTTCTCTCCAAAGGGAACCATCCTGGCATCACAGTGCATCACGTCGCCGCCAAGATCGATATCATACTCATAGGTCATAATGCGGCGTCCGGCCTTTATTGAGTTAATTACCTCAAGAGTCAGTTCTGCTATTTCAGGCGGCAGAACCTCACGGACATGTTTACCGACAAACTCTTCAGGGGGGAGATAGAGACCATCAGCCTGCTCTGCCCTGTAATCAATAAAGTTGCCGTCACCATCGAATATAAAAAGATAATCGGGATTTGCTGCAAGGAGAGATTTTGTCTTCTCCTCGCTCTCCCTGAGCATTTCAACTGTCAGAGAAAGCTCCGATGTTTTTTCACGTATTTTAAACCTGAGATAAAAAATAAACATAACCATTGCAGCAGCAATGGAAAGCACTGCGGCTAATCCCCCCAGTATATACTTTCTGTAAATAAAGCTTTTTATATCCTCACCCAGCCATTTATTTTCAATGGACTTCAGTTCATCATCAGAGACCATATCAAATCCCCTGATTACAAGAGCCAGAGTCTTTGCATCACCTTTTTTCACTGCTCTGTGGAACTCACCTGAACCCAGCGACAAAGAATACCTGAACTTTTCCTGAAGCTTATATTTATGTATATAGTAGAGCGCCGGAGGTTTATCAGCGCAGAAAATATGAATACCGCCATTTGCGGCATCAATTATCATGTTTTCATAGCCGGGGTAGAGTTTAAGCGAAGTAATACCGTTTTCTTTAAGAACATCAATACAGGCATCCCCCTCTTTCACACCCACCACATATCCTGCAAGTGACCTGATCTCCGTGATCCCTGACACAGTGCTGTTAAAAAAAACAGGGACTTCAATTACTGCATAGGGCTCAGTATAATCAAGATAGCGGGCCCGTTCCTCTGTAAAAAAAACCGTATCAATAACATCGCCGCGGCCCTCTTTTATATCAGCCTGGGCTTTAGCCCAATTCTTAGCGTCAATTACAACATCAATACCTGTCTTTCTGCTCCAGAGTTTCCACTGGTCAACGATTATACCCTGGAGCTTACCAAACCTGTCACGAAAAATATATGGAGGGTAATTATCATCACAGAGCACAGTTATGCTCTCCTCCGTATATGCACGGGGTGCCGCTATCAGCAGCGGGAGTATAAGAAAGATGATAAATACAGCAGCTTTATGTNNAAATCATTTCATCTTATATTTGAAAAAGTTTCCAATCGAATTAGTAAATACTTTGTCATTCCGGTTTGCCCATCAGGCAATACCGGAATCCTGATGACAAAAATTTTTACCTGAAAAAAGGGTACATATTATTTACATTAAGATTCCGGCATTACGTTATCACTTCAGCCGGAATGACGCTGCCTCTGTCATTTCATAATTTACTACATATTACAAAATACTGAATTTACGGCATTATTTCGATAAAAAAAAGGCTTACAGAAATTATTCCACGGCTGCTCTGAGTTTCCTTTTCTCCTCCCTGAGTTTATCGATCTCACTTTTTACATCCAGAAGCCTGTTCATTATTTCAGACTCTTTCTTTCTGATATTGGTATCATCAAATCCTTCACAGAGATAGACCGCAAGGGAAAGCTCAGTGTAATCAGCCGGTGATTCAGGCCTGTACTGAATTTCAATTTTTATTTCAGAGAGGAACTCCTCATCATCCCTGCCGCTGTAGCCTGAAGGGTATGATGTGACAGTTATATCGCCCCGTTTAAGTTTCATTGTTTTTATATAGAAGGAGTTTATCAGCTCTTCAACGCGTGGGGATTTTTCTGCTTTTTCAAGGAGCGGGAACCTCGCCAGATCACGCTCCCTCATGATGTCACGTTCAATGAACTTAAGTTCAACAACGCGTTTTTCGATGGAGGTTATCTTTTCTTTTATTTTCTCTTCGTTTGTTTTCATTTTAATGTTCTATCAAACTTTTATCATACTTATACTGAACAGCCCCCCCTCCACCGGAGGAGGCAAGGATTAAAATATCCTCATCCCTGCATTACCTGATAAAGGTAAAGTGAACAAAGATTTATTATGTCTGAATAATAAAACGTGGGGATAGTTACAAGAAGAAGTTTTTATTGACAGTGGTTTTTTAGGGTTTGATGAACTGGGTTCGCCGGTTTTATAATGCCTGTCAATTGAGGGCACTATAAAACCGGATCTATCATTAAAAAGTTATTTCAGTATATCTAACTATTTAACTTCTATGACCCTGGCTGCAGCCTGACCGTTGCTGTCTATATCATCAAGATAAATCCTGTATTTTTTACCGGCTTCAAAATTATGAGTGATGGTGCCGATATAGCGTATGAACCTCTCAGTGCTGAAAGCACCTGTATACTCAATAGTGTGTATACCGGGTTTCACCCTTATACTCCCTTTGTCGCTTAAATTCATGGTTACACTGAACTGCCACCAGCTGTTACCGTGAAGGCCATCGATCCTGTGATAATTTACATAACCTCCATCAGGTTTGGAAAACAAAGTATCCCCCTCTTTTTTGCTGATGCTCTGATCAAAAAGCAGCGCATGAGGCTCCTTCTCGCCAGGTTCTTTATATTCAGGGATATCTTTAACCTGGAAATTTACAGGGACCTGCTTCCCGTCAATAATCTGAGCCATTGAAAAGCTCTTTTCATTAACTATGAATTCATAATTTCCGCCGGCCTTAAAATCATAAGATACAAGTTTAACCTCTTTTGTTTTCGGCAGGCACACTTCGAGGTCATGTTTCCCGGGGAGGAGCTGCAGATTTAAAACCGGTTCCTGCATTTTCCAGGCAAGCAGGTATGAATGTCTTGTGTTCAATGCAGTTGAGGTTTTACCATCAACCTTGTAAACTGAAAGTGTGGGGCTCATATTCTCATTAAANNCAAGTGCAGCTATATCCTTCGGGTCTTTCGGTTCACCCGGAAATGATGTAACAGGTAGAGTGGCACATCCTGTAATCAAAGATATAAAAGCAGTAAAAACAATTGAGAATAATATTCTGTTCTTCATATAATACCTCTGTTTATTTTATATTATATTTGCCGTTTGAATTCTTATTTCAGAGACAACGGCTATTATTAAAAAAGTCAATGACTTTATACAAATTTGTCATATCGCTTCATTGAACATAGGCATGAAAGAGAGCCGACAGCTTTGTAACTTAATACTGCTGCATTAAAACTGAAGAAGTGAATATGTAACTGTATTATGTACTGATGAAAAGCTCTCTTCGTACATGATACAAAGTTGTCGGTCTACATGTACAGGAGCGCCGGTTTACATTACGGAGTCAAAGTTTACACTACAAAGAGCTCCGTCTATATGTACGAAAGTATCGGTTTATAGATCCGGGTATATCGGCTGCCATAACGGAAGAACCGGTTTACGCTGCAGACACCTCCGTCTACATGTACAGGAACATCCGTCTACATTACAATGCATATCAGCATCCTTTACAAAACAGTTAATTATGATACAGAGAATGTGTTTATGAATGGGAATAAAGAACTGTATAAAAAACGGTGACGTTTGTGTAATGCAGTACATGGAATATTAACTGTGCCGGTAATACAGCTTACGGAATGCCGGAAATTTCCGGGCGAACAGCATTGAACTCCGCCCGGAAATTAGTCCGGTTTAAGTGTATCATATTATATTTATAATTCAGTCTAAAGAAGGCTTGCTGTTCTTTTTATGACGGGAGTTTTTTGACCTTGAATAGCTGCTGGCATATCCGCTGAACCTTGGATCGTCCATACGGAAAACGAACTTGCCGAATAACCTTGCGGTATCAACAGACTCTTTCAGATGAGTATATGCCTGGTTCCTGATTTTGCGGTTCTCACTCCATGCAGATTTCCTGTTTGTAAATTGTGCCAGATAACCCGCGAGTTCATTCGCAAGTTGAGAAGCTTTATCCAGTTTTGATAAATCGAAGTTAATAGTTTTCAGATCATCAGAACATTTCCTCCCCTGGGCTGCAAGATCACTGAGGTTCTGAATCATGTCACTGTTTTTTCTCCCGCGCGCAAGCCGCTTAATCTGCTGGAGAGCAGTCTGGTTTTCCCTGCACGCAAATCTGAGTGAGCGATGAATATCTTTCTGTAACTCACGAGCAGAAGGTGCTTTTTCAACCCACATCTTCCGGGCCGCATTGCTCCTGGAATCTGAAGTCATCCAGATAGACTGGGTTTCCCTGAGCATCAGAATGCGCGCAGGCATATCATCCACAAGCGCCCAGTTAAGGCCGTTAGATCCTGTGAAGTATATTCTAAACTTCACAGGATTGCCACGTCACGAAGTTTATCATAAGCCTTCCGAAGGGCTCCTCGTAATGACACAAAAGAAGGAGTTCAATTGTTAATGGCTATAAAAAAAATACAAAAATTTTTTAAAATTCTGCGATGACCGTCGTATTAGTATTTGAAAAAAAAATCTAATATTACAGGAGAGGAATCCTATATGGCATCACAGAATCTAATATCGGCAACGATATCGCCGGAGACAAAAACCGATATTATGCAGAAACTGGAGGAGATAAAAACCAGCCTGAACTTTCTGCTGACACTGCAGCCTTCAGAAATCCAGGGGCTTTTCAAGGCCGG
>DINC01000255.1:0-4360 GCA_002425885.1 Spirochaetia bacterium UBA5550
AATGGACTCTCTTAAGAGACTCCTGGATAAATACTCTTATTCATACATTTCCATGCAGAATGTTGCAGATGAAGCAGGAGTATCAAAGGGGGGGCTCAGATATTACTTCCCTACCAAAGAATCCCTGTTTATAGGTCTTCTTGAAGATTTTTTTACCGGGATAGAAGTTGACCACATGAAAATGGTAAACTCCCAGGAACAGAGCGGTGACAGGGCAGTACTCTCCACGCTCTTTAATATTGAAAGCTTTGTGCTTAATCAGAAAAATATAAAAATATTCATCAACCTTATTCTCTACGGACTTGAAAATCCCGAAATGATGAAGCCTATAAGTATTTTCTTCAGAAAACATCTCGATATTTATAAAAAAGTCATAGAGCAGGCTAAATCAGACCTCCCGAAAATAGATAAAAATGAATTTGACATTGAATTTAAAGCGAGAATAACACAGATTATACTGTTAAGTACAGGCCTTCTTGAAGCAATTGACCCTATAGGTATGGAACCGGCAAAGCTTGCAAGATATGTGCTTTCACTCTTTTCAGAACAGCCGAATACCGACGCAGATAAAAACTGAAACGTTGTTTCAGTTTTTATCTGCGGCTATAACACTGTTAACTGATGACACCTGCGTTTATTTTCCTTACCCGACCGGAGAATTTATTAAATCTTAACAGATTGCAGAGAGCATTACCCACTGCAATCCGGTCTAATGATCTATCTTCTTAAAAAATCTGCTACAAAAAAGCACTCATTCCCCTTTNNAATAAAAGTTGATTCTGACTCTAATATTATTACATTTAAAACAACCGGGTTTATAACAATCTACCAGGAGGTAAGATCATGAAAAGATCAATTGTATTTATTCTTTTATTATTTTTTACAATTGTTTTACAGGTGAACCAATCCTTTGCTCTGGATACGGAAGCACTGACTCCGACACAGCCGCCGAAGCTTCCTGTGACAAATTTTGATACAGGGACTCATGTTGTAACTGACTTCATGTTTCTGCATTACAGTTTCGATGAATTCGATCTTAATGGCGGCGGTCTGGGCTTTAACTATGTAGATAATTACCAGCAGATGGCCTACAACTTCGGAGCGGGCATCACCTATCTTCAGGGTTCAGCATCTGATATTGATCTCGACATATATTGTCCATCAATCCCGCTTAACGCGAACATCGGATTCAGAATTGCAGGGAATCCTGACACAAGCAATCTGATGATATTCGGCGGTATTCACTGGATGTATATGTGGCTCATTGCAACATACGGAGAGTATGATGCTTATGTTTACGGCCCGGTTTACGGCCCCCTTGCAGGCGCAAAAGCTGAAATAAAGATGACCCCCTCTGTAAGCATTATTCCGTATTATGTTTTCCATCATGCTATATTTGACGTCACAGTTGAAGTTGAGGGTATCGAGCGGGATGTGGACATCGATCCTGTTACCTCACATCTTCTCGGCTTTGATATAAAATTCGGTGAATTCAGCATTGGAGCCCTGATAGACACGCTAAACAATACTGACAACAACAAGATAACAATTCTCTTCAGCTATGATCTGAATATTACAGATGATGATGAAGATCTTAACAGGGCGAATGTTCAGCAGCAGGAAAAGCAGAAGGCAAAGAGACCCGCGAGGAAACAGACTAATGTAAAAGAAGGGAAATAATCCCTGTAGAAAATAAACAGCAGGAGATTCAAAGACTGAAGAACCTCCTGCCGGACTGGTCTTTCTGAACAGAACCGCTTTTCAGAAGCTTACCGGCAGTGAGTTCTACCCAGCCGCGGGCAAAATTATGTTTTACTTTTCTCTCTCCGGGATAAAGAGATGAAAGGATCTCCCTGGTTGTTATACCCTCAGTACCCGCGGATTTTATTATCTCAAGGACATCATTAACTCTCTTTCTGCGCCAGGCTAAAATTTCACGGATTCTTTTTTTGGGTTCAGTCACAGGGCTCCCGTGCGCGGAGAGAATAAGCTCAAGTTTATCAAGCGAAAGAATCTCCTCAAGAGAGGATTCGTACATATCAAGGTCGGATCTGGGGGGGCCGAGCCATACGTTAATGCTTCTCATGATATTGTCTCCGGAGAAGAGTACACCTGTCCGGCTATTGTAAAGTGTTATGTGATCATCTGAATGTCCAGGGGAGTGAAAGATATCCCACTCCTCGCCATTAATCATGATCTTAGTATTCTCCTCAATCACCATATCCGGAGTTTTAACGTAATCTATGCCCCAGTATAGTCTGTAGATGAGGAACTCGAATGAAGCTGTTACGCGGCTGAACAGACCGGAGATGGAACCGCGGAACCCTCTTTTACGTTTTTTCTTTTCTACAGCATAAGAATTAAGATAAGTTTCTGCATCTGAAATAATTCCGCTCATCCTCTTTGTTAGAATAATATCAAGGTTATACTTTTTTTTAAGTCTGGAGAGTCCGGAAAAATGATCTGCGTGTGCATGGGAAAGGAGTATCCGGGAGATTCTGTTCTGTACTCCCCGCTCCATGCATATACTGTTAATCTCTTTATATGCCCTGTCAAAAATCCTGAGGCAGCCCCTGCTCCCGTATCCTCCGTCAAAGATGAGCCCGTCACTTCCGGCTATGACATAAAGATTTACGGGAGGTTTAAGCGCTCCTGAGATCCCTCTCTCGGTGATCATAAAAATCCCGGGGTACACTTCTTTCATGGACATTCAAGTCATCCCCTGGAACTTATGAAGTTCATAACTTTTTCACGCCCGGCTATCATAATCCACCCCCTGGCGACCTCTTCAGTTGCACGCCCTATATAAAGAGTGGGAAACTCGTTCCTCATAACCTCTCTAACGAGAGAATTATTTTCTGATACGAATTTCATTATCACCCTGCTATCCTCTTCGCTAAGTTGACCCCAGTCAAAAATATCAGACATATATCTCTCCCTGACTACTGCTGAATTATCCGGCAACATTAAAAGCATCAGGTTCCCGGCGAGTCAATAAATTAAAGAAAAAAATCAGCGGAGACAGATACTGATTTAATTCTTGAAAAAAATAAAGTTCTGTTTAGCTTTGTATTTACTGAAGGTCTGCCATGTCTATATTTGAAACAATCGCTGAGAGAAAAATCCAGGAGGCCATTGCCAGGGGGGAATTCGACAACCTGTCATGCAAGGGGAAACCCCTCCCCCCGGATGACCTTGATATGGTGCCTGATGAACTCTGGATGTCATATAAAATTCTTAAGAACGCCGGAGTTATCCCTGAAGAGATTGAACTGAGAAAAAGCATAATGAACATGCAGCAGCTTCTTAATGCCTGTGTTGATGAAAATGAAAGGCAGGAACTGCACAGAAAAATTTCTGAAAAACAACTCAGGTACAACATGATAATGGAGTCTAAAGGGATCAGAACCGTTGACCCGTACTACCAGTCTAAAATACTTGAGAAACTGAAGTAATCAGCCCACCATAAAAGATTTCAGCATCGGTATATCATCACTCATAAAACCGTCAGCACCCGATTCACGTACCCGGATATACTGCTCTTTATCCTTAATATACCACACGTATACTTTCACTCCACGCTTATGCATTTCGCGGATGAGCCCGTTGTTTGATATATAAGAGACACCGATTGCCTCAGGTGTCTGAAGTGTGTCAGCGGCAAAGCTCCTTTTAAAAAAGATCAGCCCCGATTTAAAGAGGGCATACACACCGATTATACCGGGGAGAGAGAATGCTGTTGCGCATTCCGGAAGAAGCTCTCTTATGAGCTTCATATTTCTGCTGTACATTGAGGATGTAAGAATTCTCCCCTCTGCCCCGCAATTTTTTACTGTTTTCGCGTAGATCCTGACAAGATTATCATCTTTATGCAGAAGATTCACTGAAAATTTACTTTGAGGAAAAGCCTCAAAAAGCTCCTTTAATGTCATGAATGCGTACCCTTTCCCTCTGAAGGAAAAATCACCAGCTTCATCTCTGAACATGTAGCCTGCATCCATCTGTTTAAGTTCACATGCATTAAAATCCGAAACTTTTCCGGCAACACCGCATACCGGTTCAAGATTTTCCGGAGTCATTACCATGACAATGTTATCCTTTGAAAGCTGGACATTTATGCACGCTGCGTCAGCCCCGCTCTCGAACCCGCCCCTGAAGTTATCCTGAGTTTCCGGAGGTAACGTTTTAATTCCGCCCATTGCGCTGAATATCACAGGTTCCGGAGAGAAAAATCCCTTTTCCATTATATGCACACCTCAATTTTTTCTGTATTTAAAACCGGACGCAGACTTTTCCCGCTGTTTTTATATTTTTTATAGTAAAAATAAATCATCATAGGGAACATCTGAATTTTTTAATT
>DINC01000255.1:4378-6823 GCA_002425885.1 Spirochaetia bacterium UBA5550
TTATTAAATTATAAGGCAACAAAATTTCTATCTTAAAGGGATAATTTATGGCAACCGCAATGTCGCTTATTAAAGCATACATGACTGAACAGATCCCCTCTGACGGAGGATTCATTATTACAGCCTATTTTCTGCCTGGAAGCAATTACTCAATATATGAGGTTACAGCTTACAGGAATGTTAAAGATATATACAGAACCGGTGACGGAATCACATTTAAAACAGACGGCAACAGGACTCACCTCCTGGTTGAACCCCCGACATATACAAACAAGCACGTTGAGCCTGTAAACAGGGAGGTTGGAAAATCTGTTCCTTACAGGTTAAATGAAATGACAATTCTTGGCGGAGGGAAGAATGAAAAGATCATGATCCCTGAAAAGCCGCTGATGCTGTATTCATCTTTTACAATTCTTGAGAAAGAGTCTGACTTCTTCTCTTATCTTTTCATCCCCACCAAGGATGTTTATGTTGCAATCAGAAAATTTATGGCTGACAGTCTTTATAATGACTGCAATATTGCCACCTCTGTTTCAAAAGAGGCAGCAGGCAAACTGCTTGAGACTGTTAAAAAATTTACAATATTCTCAGGCTGATACATTTTGCTGTTGGAATAAATCCTTGACAAATACTGCAATTAACTTACTTTTCCCTGAAAAGAGGTAATTTCATAAAGCATGACATCAGATAATCCTGACCAACCACACAGTTCGCGATTTAAAACATTTCTCGGAAACTTAAAAAAATCTTTCAGATCCTCACAGGACACCTGTTTTGATGCTGACGCCTATGAACAGCTCGACACTCCTCGTAAAGATATGATCCGCGGAGTGCTTATGCTCTCGGAACTTGACGCAAAGGATATAATGATCCCAAGGGTTGATGTAGTTGCAATAGATCAGGATATTGAGCTCAAATCTCTGCTTAAGCTCATACTTGAAGCCGGCCACTCAAGAATGCCTGTATATAACGAAACCGTTGACAACATAACCGGCATCCTCTATGTCAAAGATCTCATTAAACTTATAGGTGATAAGTCAAAAAAATTCAACCTGAAAAAACTGCTGCATGATCCGCTTTTTGTGCCTGAGACTATGCCTCTTGACGAACTGCTCCGCGATTTTAAAATGAAGAAACTCCACATAGCTGTTGTTGTTGATGAGTACGGCGGAGTTGGCGGTATTGTGACACTTGAGGACATACTTGAAGTTATAGTGGGCGACATCAATGACGAATACGATATTGAGGAACTACCTGAGTGCCAGAAAACCGGCGTGAATTCATTTGAAGTTGACTCAAGGATGCTTATATCCGATTTCAACAGAGAACTGGGGCTGAATATATCCACTGAAGACTTTGATACAATCGGCGGATTTGTCTTTGACCTCTTCGGCAGGGTTCCGGAGAAGGATGAGTCAATCAGGCACGATAATATAACATTCCGGATTAAGGATATTTCCGGCACAAGGATAATCCGTATTGCGGTAACAGTAGCAAAACAGAAATAGTGAAATGTCACGGCAGAAAACAAGAGGGATAGTTCTCTCAAGAACACTTTCCGGCGAAGCTGATTATATATGCAGTATCTACACAAAAGATCTCGGCAGGGAGAGATTCATTTTTAAAGGTATCCGTAAATCGCAGAAGAGGCCCAGGAGCGGTTCAGAGCCGGGGACAATACTTGACCTGATCTATTACACAGGGGTTTCGGGAACATTAAATACAATATCGGAATTTGACATTACAGCGTCCACTCTACCTATAAGAAAAAGCAGCGATTCAATCTTCTCTCTATATTACATGGTGGAGCTTATTGATTCAACCACGGGCTTTGGCGACATCAATGAAAAAATATACTCGCTCCTCTGCGCCGGGATCGATTCACTGACAAAGACAGAACATCCTCTTCACTTAATCATTTTCTTTACTGCAAGATATATGGCTATTCAGGGGATTATGCCGGAGATTACATCATGTTCCTGGTGCGGATGTGACGGAAGTAACGGACTTTTCATTGAACCGGTGAGTCTCGGTGTTTCATGCAGCTCATGTTCAGGGGGAGGGAAAGCCCTGAATGGCGAAGCTGCTGATTTCCTTCACCAGTGCCTGTCGTGCAAGTTCACGAAGATAGATCTGCAGCAATACAAAAACTCATCGGTTTCTCCGCTGTTCTACACTCTTACTGCATATATTGAAAACTACTTCGGCATTAAACTTAAATCAGTTGAGATGCTGGGGAAGAGTGCTCTCACAATCAGATAAAAATCGATTCTATTTGCCTTTAAGGTAAAGAGGACAGGCCAGGACCCTGTATTCGCCGGTTTTTTCATCCTGCATGGTTGCCATGGAACTTAAAGAGCCGCCATAATTACAAAGAACCTGATAACTTCTAAGTTCAATATGGTGTCTGCATTTTTTACAATCTTCAAGATTCATTTTTTTATA
>DINC01000079.1:0-391 GCA_002425885.1 Spirochaetia bacterium UBA5550
AGCTCTGGCCTTAAAATAGTTTCAATTCAGTTAAATAAGATTTTCAGCCGGAAATAACTTTATCCCTCTGCTGTCAACCTGGGTACCCATGAATTCTCTGAGCAGCTGTCCATAAATACCCTCTGCTTTACAGGGAGATCCATCTTCACGCTGTTTTCCACTGTGGCGCTGACGAATCTGTTCTTTTCTTCCACCCTGATATAAACGAACACTTTCCTTTTTTGATCTGTATGCATTCATCGAACTCTCACTTATTCTTTAATTTATAAGCGGCAGAGTGAATAACCGCAGAGAGGACAGTAAAAACACCCGGATTCAGGGATCATCTTCATTCCGCAATCAGGGCATATATTTATTGATTTAATTTTATTTGTACTATTCATATCATTAC
>DINC01000079.1:441-15431 GCA_002425885.1 Spirochaetia bacterium UBA5550
AGTATAAGTCAACCCGTTTTTTTATTTTTTATTAAATTTTTTTTAAAATATTTGATGCAGGGGGATGCGGATATATTTTAGGTAAAAGCCGCCCTGTATCATTAAAACAGTATGTAACTATGGGCGGTATAACATACTCTGATAAAACAGTTTTATATTTTTTGAGGTTAATAAATGACAAAACCATCCGCAGAACATGAAAAGGCTTTTGAAGAGATTCTCAAGATGAATCCCGAGGAGGCCCAGCAGAAACCTGAATCAGCGGGTGATCATCCCGGGACAAAAGTCCATGAATCTGAACTGAATTTCAACATACTCCCCGAGGAACTTGAAGAGTACCTTAATAGATACGTTGTGGGACAGGAATCCACTGTTGAAGTAATCGCAACCAAAGTCTGCACACACTTTAACAGGATGAAGATAGAAAAATCTGTCCCTGAAGATCAGAAAATTATCGGAAATATTAAAAGCAACATGCTCCTCATCGGGCCCACCGGTGTTGGTAAAACCTACATCATCAAGCTTATTGCGAAAAAAATCGGCGTGCCCTTTGTGAAAGCTGACGCTACTAAGTTCAGTGAAACAGGTTATGTCGGAGGTGATGTTGAAGACCTTGTACGTGAACTTGTCCACGAGTCTGACGGAGATGTCACCAGGGCTGAATACGGGATTATATACATAGATGAGATAGATAAAATTGCATCTTCGGGAAACATGCACGGCCCTGATGTATCCAGAACCGGCGTGCAGAGAAATCTCCTTAAACTTATGGAGGATTCGGACGTAGATTTAAAAACTCCGCACGATCTCGCTTCTCAGGTTGAGGCTGCAATGGAGGCCCAGAGAACAGGCAAAGTTTCCAGAAAAAAAATCAGCACAAAGAATATACTATTTATTGTGTCAGGGGCTTTTTCAGGGCTTAATGAAATAATCGGAAAAAGGCTCAACATGCAGAGCATCGGTTTTGAAAAGAGCAAGATCTCTACACAGGAAAACCGCTCAATACTGAAAAACCTTAAAACCGAAGACCTGATCCAGTTCGGCTTTGAGTCGGAATTTGTGGGGCGTCTACCGGTTTACGTTATGCTCAATGAACTTGATGTAAACGGACTCTATAAAATTCTTAAAAACAGGTACAGCACAGTTGTTCTGGGTAAAAAAATGGATTTTAAAGCTTACGGTATAGACCTGGACTTCACAGATGAAGCACTCATGGAGCTCGCATCAAGAGCTTACAACGAAAAAACCGGTGCAAGGGGGCTTCTAAGTGTATTCGAGAAAGTTCTTATCAAGTTTGAGAAGAAACTCCCCTCAACAGCCGTAAAAAAACTTACTGTTGACATGGAGCTTATAAATAACACAGACGCTGTTCTTGAAAGACTTGTTGTTGATGACGGAATTAAAAAATTCCAGAAANNCGGGATATATCTGAATTTCGATGATAATGCCTTTGTTAAAATTTCTGAAAAATCAAAATCACAGAATAAAAAAGTAAGAGATCTCTGTGATGAACTTTTCCGGGATTATTTTCACGGTATACGCCTTATGAAGCTGGAGAGTTTTACTGTTCCCGGCGAGGCTGTGGAAAACCCGAAGGGTTTTCTCGATGACTACATAAAGCAGAACTACGGGAAAGATTAAGCCATATTACATGGCTTAATCAGTATCAATTCCCCTGAACTTTTTCAGCTCCTCAAGAAGAAACTCTCTTCTCTTCAACTGGAGTTTACCAACAAAGGTATCCTTGACCTTCTTCGGCTCAGAGAAAGTATCTATCATTTCAAAAGTCAGTCTGTTCGGCTCCTTCTTTTTGCGCATATCAATGATCTCTTCAGGCGGAGGGAGTATTATGGCGTATAATGAATAGGGAGTCTGAATCAGCGAATGCCCGCGGCTGAGGTAAGCCTCGGAGAAGCCGCCGTCAATATTTATCGCCCTGCCGTCGGGAGTGGCAATCTTCTGACCCTTGCTTATATCAATGGGTGTGTGCCCGAAAACAATCCTCTCCACGTTAAACTCATCCATTAGCCTGCTTATAAAATCGGGATTCTGTATATTTTTACCCCAATAGAGGGTTTTCTCCTTATGCATAACCTTGTCTTTATAAAAATATCTCTCGAAGGTCTTCATGGCATCTTTACCGAATAACGGCGACTTGGGCCCGCACCAGAGGTAGAACATCATGGCAAGCTGAAAAGGCTGCTGCTCTTTCCCTTCAAGATAATNNCTATATCTTTAATTGTAATTTCGATATGGTCAAGGAGCTCCTTACCCTTCTTGCCATAGAGCTCTTCAAAGTATCCCTCCTCAGTGCTGGGCACAAGGGCGTGAATATTCATTATGTAGTTGTTTATATGATAGAGTTTCCCCTCAATGAAAAGGTATTCCATTAGCCTGCGGATCTGCTTGCTCTTTACAAACTGCTCCACGAGATCATTGATCACCTCACTCTCCTCGTCAGTAAGACGCAGCGGATCATCAAGAATAAGTGTGGGGTAATGTGTGTCAGTAAGCCCTGATGTCTGTCCTGTTTTCATCAGTTCCGCGAGTTTCTCAAGGTTAAGGCGGGAGTCCATACCAAGCTGCGGATATTTTTTAATGGCCTCCTCCTCCAGCTTGAACTGAATCATTGCAAGAGTCTTCTCCATCTTTTTGGACATTTCAAGCTTAGCCTTAAAATTCCCTGTTATCTTTCCGGGATAGAGTTTTTCCGATAGAGCGGTCAGTTTTGAAATGTCTATACCGAGTCTTTTAAGAAAATCGAGGTTATCATACCTGACGCTTATCCTGAGAGCTTCTGCTATGAGTGACCTGTTCCCTGCTGCTGCACCCATCCAGAGTATATCATGGTTACCCCATACAAACTTTACAAAGGGCTTAAGGTCTTTCTGCGAAAGAATGCGGAGGATCTTGTCAGGCTCATCTCCCCTGTCAAAAACATCACCCAGCACAATAAGCTGCCCCAATATAACCTGTTTTACAATCTTGGAAAGGGAGGAGATAACCTTATCAGCAACCATGGCATTTTCATAAACAATATTGGGCACAGGGAAGTTCAGTATCAGGTTTTCGAGAAGGAGTTTTACGTCACGGTTAAAACTTCCGCGTATCTGGTCAAAGTCCTGTATATTCTGAACCTTGTAGCGGATTATATTTACCAGTGCCGAGATTACATCCTGCCTCTCCATATTATAATCTTCAGCTTCAATATATTTCTCTTTTTTAATAATTCTGTCAAGGTGTTCAAGTTTCTCATTTGAGAAGGTTTTAGGGAGAGCTTCATAAGCTGTGCGCCAGACAAGCCCGAAACGCCCCTTGAGGATTGAGACAAAACGCTCGCCTGCGCCATGGGGATCACTTATCCAGAGAGTTGTATCTATATTCATCTCCAGCCTGGACTCAATTTCAGCCAGTTCCCGGATAATTTCATGATATGAAGTGATGCTCTGCTGTTCCGGCATATCTCCCCCTGAATTAATGAATAATCTGAGTAAATCTTCCTTATATTAATCTTAATTGTCAATTTATTTTATCCCCCGCTTTGTCACGATTTGGCAGACTCATCGTATCGGTTCGCAGCATCTCCCCGGTAATCCGGAGAGAATCAGGATCTAAATTAAAATTTTTGCATTAAAATATATAGCATACAAAATAAACAAATAAAACAATTTGACCATTTTTGTTATAAAAAAAAACAGCTGTGCCGATAATTATAAAAACGATCCAGGAGGGAAATATGAGTAACAAAGAGATCGATCATCTGTTTAACAACGGCATGGACCAGATGAGAAGGGGAAATTTCAAAGAAGCTGAAGCTCTTTTCGAAAAAGCAAAGGTCATGACTGAGCAGATGCAGAAAAAATAAATTAAAGCCGGCTCCACTGAAGCCGGCTTAATTTTTTTACAGATTTTTAACTATTAAGTCACCCATTTCAGCAGTACCAACCTGCTTTTTACCGGGGGACATGATATCACCTGTTCTATACCCCTGTTCAAGCACCTTTTCTATAGCCTTGAATATTGCATCATAAGCTTCGTTCATTCCGAAACTGTATTTCAGCATCATTGCGGCAGAGAGGACCTGCGCAATCGGGTTAGCGATACCTTTGCCTGCTATATCTGGTGCAGAGCCGCCTGAGGGCTCATAGAGGCCGAAAGTTCCATCCGACAGTGATGCTGAGGGGAGCATGCCGAGAGAACCTGTAATCATTGATGCCTCGTCAGAGAGGATATCGCCGAACATATTGTCGCAGAGCATAACATCGAACTGTCTCGGGTTGCGGACAAGCTGCATTGCAGCATTGTCAACATAGAGGTGATTCAATGCGACTTCCGGATAATCTTTAGCAATCTCTTCAACAACCTCTCTCCAGAGGATTGAAGTTGAAAGAACATTTGCTTTATCTATAGATGTAACTTTTTTGCCGCGCTTCATCGCAGTTTCAAAGGCAACTTTTGTTATCCTTATAATCTCGTCTCTTGAATAAACAAGCGTATCAAAACCTTTATCGTGGTCACATCCCTTGGGCTGTCCGAAATAGATCCCCCCTGTAAGTTCCCTGATTATCATTATGTCAAAGCCGTCGCCGATTATCTCTGATTTAAGCGGAGATGCATCTTTAAGCTCCTTGAAAACTATGGCAGGGCGAAGATTTGCGTAAAGATTGAATTTTTTGCGTAACGGAAGCAGAGCCCCTCTTTCAGGCTGCTTTTCCGGAGCGAGTTTTTCCCACTTCGGCCCCCCCACTGAACCGAAAAGTACCGCGTCAGCCTCCTGACAGATCTTCACAGTGGATTCAGGGAGAGCTTCCCCGTGATTATCAATTGCCGCGCCACCCACATCTGCATGCTTATAAGAAAATTCAACTTTGTATATTGCGGAAATCTTATCAAGGACCTTGATTGCCTCTGCAATTATCTCCGGCCCGATACCGTCTCCGGCCAGTACTGCTACCTTTTTTACAGTCATATTATGCTCCAATAATTATTTTCAGAATAACGGCGATTATCAAAATAGATTGCGTTAACAGTTTTATCCGTCAGAGCCGACTGACATGTCAAATAAAAATCTCCTGTATAAACGCAAAGAGAGTACATTTTTACTAAACTGCAAAATTCCATATTTTTATTAAAATTAAATAGANNTATTGCATTAAAATCAGTTATATAATTAATATCTGTCAGTCATATTCAAAAACATTCCGCAAGGGGTAATTAATGATGAAAAAGAGATCTATACTGCATTTCCCTGCTGTTACCGCTTCATTTATGATACTTCTGTTCAGTTTCATATTAATTGGCGACTATTCAGGTAGTGCCTATGCACAGCGTACAACAAAAGCAGATATTCTTAAAAGATTCCAGCAGGACAAAAAAAGCGTGGTACGCAGTCCTGAAGAGATGAAATCAATGATGAATGATATTGTTAGTGATATAAAGAAAAAGAGNNCAAATTCAGAGTCGAACTGAATGAGATGATGAAGTACAAAATCTCCGAAATTACCGGAAGCAAACCCCCTTCAGAAGATGAAATAAAAAAGAAAGAGGATGCCCGCAGGAAAAAAGAGGAGCTGGAACGTAAAAAAGAAGAGAAAAAACGCAAAGATGAGCTGAAACGTCAGGAAGAAGAGCGTAAACGCCGCGAACAGGAAATTGAAAAAGAGCGCGACCGCAAAAAGCAGGAGGAGATGAAAAAACAGGAGGAGGAACGACGCAGGCAGGAAGAGCAGAATCGCCGTAATGCTGACGACCGACAGGCTATGCTCGACAGAAATGTGCCTCTCTCTATTGCTCCTGCAATTACTGTTGCAGCTTTCAACTGGAGGGATGCAAGCCAGATGACAACAGTGCAGTACCAAGGGATCTGCGGAAGCTGCTGGGCTTTCACCTCTGCTGCTGTTTACGAAGGGAACTACAAGATGAAAAACGGCAAAGTTCTCGATGTTTCCGAACAGTTTATACTGGACTGTGCCACTGACAAAAACGGCAGAGATGCCGGGAGCTGTGACGGCGGCTGGTACGGCGGTGTATTTGATTATCTCATGACTAAGGGCGCCCAGCTTGAAAAGGATAAGCCATACCAGGGGAAACAGGGTTTCTGCGGCAATGCCGGAAATTCTAATTATAAAGTAGTGAAATGGGGATACTTACGAAGAGATGCCGGCATACCTTCAGTTAAGGAGATGAAAGAGGCTCTTGCAAAATACGGTGCAATAGCAGCCTGCGTAAAGGTAACACCGGCATTCCAGGCATACAAAAGCGGCGTGTTTGATGAACACGCGTCTGTTTCGGCTCCAAATGATGTTAACCATGCCATAACAATTGTCGGCTGGGATGACAATAAGCAGGCATACCTCGTAAAAAATTCATGGGGCCCGGGATGGGGAGAGAAAGGATACATCTGGGTTGAATACGGATGCAACAATATTGGCTACGGCGCCACATGGGCTGTAGTAGCTTCGGAATAACGGGGCGACATTATGAAGATAAAAAACAAACTGGTTTTACTGATATCATCTCTTGCAATAGCAGCGGGCTGCGCTTCAAAGCCCGTTACCATCATGGTTAAAGACTCCGGAGATTCCGCGGTAAAAGCAAAGGCCGGGAAAACTGTTGCGATTCAGCTTAAATCACAATTGAGCACAGGCTACAGCTGGAAAGTTATGGAGATGCCGGACACTTTGACCCTGGTTAAAGAGAATGTAATTGCAGACACAAAAACTCTGAATATTACCGGCGGTTATGAAATTCAGGAGTTTATTTTCAAAGCTTCAAAAACCGGCGGTGTTGTAATCTTTAAATACGGCGAACACTGGAAAAAGAAGCCTGAATATACAGATACAGTAAAAATCACGATAGAGGTTGAATAGAGTAAATCAGCGCAGAGCCTCCATCGCGCGGAATACCTCATCATACTTATTGGATGCATTCCATAACAGGTAACCGTATGCCCCTGAATCATTAGCAGCCTTTACCTGTTCAAGGATGTAGTCCGCATTATATCTCGACACTCTCCACGAAAACGCCTGTAGCCAGGGACGCACTAAGGCCCTTTTTCCCGCCAGCTCAATAACCTTTTTGCAGCCGTTAAATATAAAATGATACGGATGATCACCCGGCTTTGCAAATCCGTCAAAGTTGTCATTAAAATGGGAGGGATAGAGCATAGGTGATATAACATCACAATTTGCCGCGAGGAGGTTGATCTGCTGACCAAGTTTTTTTATATCAACATCCTTACCCCATGCTGTTACACCGAATATATCGATGGAAAGAAACGCATCATAAGATGCAACCGCCTCATGAGCCCTTTTCAGGAAGCCTGTAATGACATCAACGCGGCTCCTCCTGCTGTCCGGCCATGCAAACAGCGCGTCATCCTGGTCTCCCAGAGTAGGAAAGCGGATATAATCAAACTGGATCTCATCAACACCGGCAGCGGCAAGTTCCGCAGCAAGGGCTATGTTATAATCCTGAACCTTTTTATTTGCCGGGTCGCACCAGAGTTCTTTTGAGCCGTGATTCCAACCTCCGCCGGTTCTACCGGATTTTATCCTTGAAGACGGGTCCATCTCATATAATAGATGATCTCTGAAAACTGAAATCCTTGCGATCATATATATTTCATTCTTTCTGCACTGGCGCACAAGCATGGGGAGGTTATCTATGGCGCCTGCGCTGTTAAGGCCGAACTCCCTTACCTCACGAACTCTGCTGTTTTTTATATGAACAATCCCTGTGATATCCTTAACATCAAAAACAATGGAATTGATCCCGATACTTTTAAAATAAGGAAGCCTCGAAAGAAAAGAGGAGCTCCCGGCCCTGTCA
Source organism: Spirochaetia bacterium UBA5550 (assembly GCA_002425885.1). Classification (GTDB taxonomy): domain Bacteria; phylum Spirochaetota; class UBA4802; order UBA4802; family UBA5550; genus UBA5550. Next base: position 8,272 of record DINC01000079.1, read on the forward strand.
CCGGAGAAATAAAGCCCCCTGGTGAATTTTATCTCAGGTGTGCGTGCTGCAAATACATCATGACTGAAGTAATGGAGAGGTTCCGGAATCACGACAATCTCTCCGGCATTTACAATACTGCCTGTGACCCTGTTATAATTTGAAAAAGCACTTCTGAACTGATGAAGTTTATAAAATTCTGTGTACTCAATAGTATTAAGCAGAAAATCTGATAACCTGATGTTTTTCGGCGCCCTGTAAAAAAGAGAGTTCCCGAAATGGAAATACCCCGCAGGAAGCCCGGCATAGGTCTTTACATAGGCCCTGTACTTATCACCGTTTATGAGACTTACACCGTTCCCCCTGGTGTCATAAAGATTGAATATCCTTATGGCCATTGACCTCATATAATCGCTTATATAAACTGCTTTTGAATATGAGGCGGCAGTAATAAACACAATCAATAAAACAGCAATCCCCGCTAATGAAAAATACTTCACCTTTACTGTCATATACCATCCATTTTAAACTTATTAAAAACGAATTATTAATACAGTAAAGAAAAAANNCTGCCCTTTAAACAAAATTATAAACAGGAACATACATACAGAAGATCTGTTTATGATAGAAAAAATAATCACAAACACCGGCAGAAAAGGTATCAGAATCTACAAAGGTATGATCGATTTCAACAATTTTGTTAAATCGATCTTCACATCATTTAAATCTCTCAGATACCTCCGATTCAGGTCTATATACACAATAATCATAAACCAGACACGCTTTACGGGTGTTGATGCCCTTGCAATAGTGATGATCATAGCACTACTCCTGGGGGGAACTGTAATAATACAGGCGCTTACATCACTCCCGAAATTCGGAGTTGAAGGATTCCTCGGCAATATTCTTGTAATTATTATAGCAAGGGAGTTGGGGCCCCTTGCTACTGCGCTTATTGTTATTGCCAGGTCAGGCTCTGCTATCGCCACTGAAATAGCTGTTCAGAAATGGTCACGGGAGATACTTTCAATGGAGCTCATGGGGATAGACACAAAGCTCTACATAGTATTCCCGAGGATTGTGGCATCAATCCTCTCCATACTGGGACTTATACTTATATTTGATATTGTAGCATTTATAGGCGGATACCTGATATCACAGACAGTGGTTTACATTCCCATGGATGTTTTCGGCCAGACACTGATAGATTCATTTACATTCAAAGACATAGCCTCTACTTTTTTTAAAAGTTTTATGTTTGGTGTAACAATACCGCTAATCTGCTGTTATTACGGACTTAAGCCTAATTCAAAATTTGAAATACCGATATATGTCTCAAAAGCTGTAATAAGAACCCTGTTTATCTCAATTATTGTTAATATTGCTGTTTCAACCATATTCTATCTTGTGTGAGGCCGGTCTTGGACGGAGTTATTTTAGAACTGCGGAACATTACATACAGAAGAGATACTGTTACTCTGCTGGACAATGTATCTTTCTCTCTGGCAAAGGGTGATAATGTCACCATATTCGGCCCTGAGGGTTCCGGCTTATCCTCTCTTTTTGATATTATTATTCGCGGAGACGCAAATTTTGAAGGTGATGTTTTATACAATGGCTCAAGTATAAAATCTCTCGGTTATTTCGAGCTTATGAATTACAAAAAAGCGGTGGGCTACATTCACGGGGATTACGGGCTTATGAGTAATCTTTCAGTTGAGCAGAATATCTCTCTCCCCCTGGATTACCACTCCTCAATGTCAGCTTCAGAGATAAAAAAACATGTGGGTCAGATTATCTATGACCTGAACCTTGACCATTGCAGAAAACTTCGTCCGTTTGACCTTACCCGCTCAGAAATTCTGAAAGCAGCATTCGGAAGGGCAATTGCCCATGATCCGGATCTGCTCTATATTGAACATGCTTTTGAGGATCAATGCCTTTTGAACATCAAATCACTTATTGATGTCCTCACGGAAAGATCAAACAGGCCGGATAAATCTCTTGTAATGATTACATATTACCCTCAAAATTTTATTGATATTTCAGATGAGTTTATTATGTTTTTCAATGGAAGGATCGTATTCACAGGAAAAAAAGGGGACTTCTGGACATCAGATAATCCTTACCTGGTTCAATACAGGACTAATTCAATAGAAGGGCCGATGATTATTTTATGAAAAAATTACTGACATTTAAAAATCCGAATGAATTCAGGGTCGGTTTATTCATACTGACACCTGTTATAATACTCCTTCTTTTTATTCTGCTGAAACTCGGCTACTCTCTTTCAGGGTCAACAATCGACGTATACCTGAAAATTGACAATATATCCGCAATCAAAAAAGGTACTGCGATCAAACTGAAGGGGTATGATATAGGGAGGGTTGTGGAACTCACCCCGGTTTATAAACCATCTCTGCACTTCCTGGCAACCATGAGACTCAAGAAGGATATTGAACTGCAGGAGGACTGTACTGCTCTTATCCTTAACCAGAATATAATAGGTGATACTGTTGTTGAAATGAGAAATCCCGAAGCAAAAAGTTACCCTCTCAGAAACGGCGATGTTATAGAGGGGCTTGAATACGTTAACCTCGAAGCTGTGCTCACTGATGTTCATAAACTTCTGAATAACATCAATGACACAGTGGGGGTAGTAAAAACTATTTCTGTAGAAAGCAGGCAGAATATACGCGGAATGCTCACAGATCTTGGCGGGAGTGTCGCAAGCGTAAACAGCATACTGGCTAATTCCCAGAAAGATATTCTTGCAATAATGCAGGCATTCAGAGAGACCGCAGTAACAATGCAGCAGATATCAGCAGAGATTAAAAAACGGCCCATGGGTTTTCTTATGAAAGGTTCGAAGGAGGATGAGAGCACCGCTAAAGATGCTCCATCCAAACAGTAGGATTATTCTATATTGATGGTCTCCCTTATCCTGTAAGGGGGCATCTTCTTCGACTCATGGTATATCCTGATCATAATCTCTGCAATGATCCCCATCTGTATAAAGAGAACACCCAGTATTATGAGCATAACTGTCATAAGCAGCAGAGGATTGCGGATCATATTAAGCTGTACTAAAAACTTCATGGCAATTACAGATATTCCACATACGACACCCAAAAAAAGCAAAATGACGCCGGTTCCGCCGAAGATGTAGATCGGCTTTGTCGAATAAGAGCCCATAAACTTCACTGTTATAAGATCAAGTATTACCTTGAAGGTTCTCCTGATCCCGTATTTCGACTCTCCGAACTGCCTTGCATGATGCCCTACCGCCACCTCTGTTATACGAGCACCGATCCAGGAAGCATGCACTGGGATAAATCTGTGCATCTCGCCATAAAGGTTAACCTGCCTCAGTACATCCCCTCTGTAAGCCTTCAGTGAACACCCCAGGTCATGGAGGGGCACCCCTGTAACTTTAGCAATAAGCCAGTTTGCAATCTTTGAAGGTATTTTTCGTGAAAAAAGTTTATCCTGCCTGTTGGCCCTCCACCCGCTTACAACATCATAGCCTTCTTCAATCTTCTCAAGAAGCTTTCCTATATCACCGGCTTCGTTCTGCAAATCTGAATCCATGAACACAATAATTTCACCACTGGAATGGTCAATGCCCGCAGCCATTGCAGCAGTCTGGCCGAAGTTTCTTCTGAACCGGACAATTTTAACATTTTTATCTTTCGAGGAGACAGATTTAAGTATTTCATAGGAAGAATCCACGCTTCCGTCATCAACGAAAATAATCTCATAAGTTTTATTAAGTTTTTTTACAGCCTCTGTTACAGCTTTATGCTGCAGAACAAGGCTCTCCTCTTCATTATAGACAGGTAAAACTACTGACAGGTATGGTGCTTTTTTTACCGCAGGTTTACCGCTCTTCTTCACTGCTGCCATCCGGTTTCTCCAAAAGAATCAAATTAAGTAGATATATTTTATATATACCTTTTTTTTNNCAAGAGGAATTATAAATTATTTAATTGATAAAAAGAGTTATTTCACTGTTACTAACCGGAAAGAGGGGATTATGGACAGAGGAAAAATTGCAGCTATTAACGGAGAGATTAAAAATGCCGTGTTTAATTTCGGGGATATACTCGAAAAATATATTACGGAAAACAAAGTACAGCTTTCCGGATATATTTACCCCCTTATACCTCCGGAGATAACATCCGCATTCGGAATCGAATCAGTTAAACTACCTGAAACTCTGATTACAGGTGAAAAAAAACTCTCTTCAGAAAAGCCTCTATACAAAGCTGTGATTCTTCCTGAAGCAGAGATGCCCTGCTGTCACCTGAATTTTTCAGATATAGCTGTTCACAGAGTCAGCTATCCCTGCGGCTACGGGGAGGATGCGGCAGTGCAGCTGCACAACGAAACAGCCGATATGCTTAATTCACTCTTCGGAATAAATATTAAGAGTATAGATATAACTGAACTTCAAAAAAGAACCATGCTTTTCGAAAACCTCAGACGAAGTGTAAGAAGCATAACCTCCCTTTACCAGGATCGAAAAGGAGCCCTCACACCGGAGGAACTGGATTTTGTGTTTGAAGCATCAGCCATTTTCCCTCCGGATCTTGCTCTTAAACTGATTACTCCGCTACTGGAAGAACTGAAAAATTTTCAGCCTGAGCATAGAGAATACAAAGCAAAAGCACTGATTTACGGAGCGGGGAAAATCCCGCCGGAAATTATTGATTTTATTGAAAAGAGCGGAATAGATGTAATGGAGGATGACACCTGCCGGGGGAGAAGACTTTTCGACATTTCACTTAATGCTGAATCTGAATATATCTTCTATGAACTTCTCGACGCTTACAGCTACAGAGCCATGTCACCATGTACACGGAAAGTTGAGGAACGGTATGAACTTCTTTACAGGCTGCTGAGGAATTACGGGATTAATCTTCTGATTTTTTACAGGGATGATTTATGCGAGGTAACCTCTGAGGCTGTCAACTACCTGCGGATCAGATGCATGAGAGATGGTATTGATCCGCTGGTAATTGACAGAGAAAACTTCAAAGAGGCTGTTGAGGATTACACAGGAAGAATATAGCTATCTCCCAGCTTTTTCGTAATAATCTACACTGAGGTTAAAGGCCTCCCTTAGAAAAAGATCTTTTTTCAGGTCGATAAGGTTCTTGTCACGATCTACCCTCATGCTCTCTTCCATCTCTTTCTCTTTCTTTTTAGAGATTTCAGATTCCTCCTTGAGACTTATTGTTTTGTTTCTCACTTTGGCGCTGTACTCGTTGATCTTCTTTTTAAGTTCAGCGTATTCACCTTTAGATGTCCGCTCTCCGGATGATGATTTAAGAGTTTTTACAATTACATCATTAACATGCCTGTATTTTTTATACTGCGCGGAATCGATCTTTTCCCACTTCAGGGGATATTTGTTCGTCCCTTCATTTATATCCCATATTGAACTCATGTCAGGAACAATTATGTCCGGGGCTATCCCTGTAAGCTGATTTGACGCGCCGCCAGGCTGATAAAATATATGTGTTGTAATCTTTATTGCTCCAAGTTTTCCATGCAGCTCATTGTATGACTGCACAGTCCCTTTTCCGAATGTATTGCTTGAACCTACAATCAGAGCTCTCCTGTAATCCTTCAGAGCGCCGGCAAGGATCTCTGAAGCACTTGCACTGAACCTGTCTATAAGAATTACAAGGGGGCCGGAATAATATATTTCAGGATCATTATCATAATATATACGGGGAGGATTGTTCTTGCTCATAACCTGTACAACAGGTCCCTCTTCAATAAACAGTCCCGCAATATCCACAGCCTCGTCAAGACGCCCGCCGGGATTTCCGCGAAGGTCAACAACAACCACATTCACCGATTCTTTTTTAAGCTGCTGGATAAGACGCCTGACATCTCCGGATGAGCTCTTGCCTGAATCATCATCTTTATAGAATGAAGGGAGTTTTATATAACCAATTTTACAGGCCCTGCCATTCAAATTTATTGTCCGGGTAGATGATTTGGCTTCACTGTCCTCCAGTTTAATCTCCTCCCTTACTATTGTGACGCTCTTCCTTTCAGATTTATCGCCATTTACACTCTCCCTGTGTATGGTAAGAATTACTGACGAACCTTTCTCTCCTCTGATAAGCTTCACCACGTCGCGGAGATCCATATCAATAACATCAACAGCATCCCCTTTTGCCTGGGCAACTGCCATTACCTTGTCATTAGGTTTAAGCTTCATCTCTTCAGGGAGCTTGTCAGCAGCACCTCCCGCAATGATAGATTCCACAATGACAAATCCGTCCTCTGATCTGAGCCTTACCCCTATACCTTCAAGTTTCAGTTTCATTGAAATGTCAAAATCCTGACTGTCCTCGTATGAAAGATAATTGGTATGGGGGTCAAGTGATGTGGTAACAGCATTCAGAAATATTTCGAGGAGTTTCCCTTCATTTATCTCTTCAGTCCTTTTACGGGCAAGAGTATACTTCTTCTCAAGTTTCTGCTTTGCGTCTTTCAGACTTTTACCTGTGGAAACATAGTTGAGGAGCTGGAGTTTGATGTTCTTTCTCCAGCGTTCCTTCATATCCTCTCTGCCGGCGGCAAATGGAACCTTCTGCCTGTCTGCAATTATTGTTTCATCCTTTGAAAAATCGTAATTCTCTTTCAACAGTTCACTGAAGAGAACCATTGACTCCTCGTATCTCTGAGAATAAACATTATAGATATCATATACTGCTCTATAATCACCCATGGCAATATAGTCATCAAACATCTTTTCATGTTTTGAAAATTCCTTAATATCAGACTGGTAAAAATAATATTTAANNGAGACTGTCTATATAATTACTGAATATCCTTTTCGAAATATCATCATCAACTGTGTTATACTGTGCGTGAACTGAAAGCACCTGGTTAATCAGGTACTGCATATCGGACTGTTTAAGCCCCTCAGATTTTTTAAAGCAGGAAAAAACAATAACAACAGTTAGAAGCGGTACAAATCCTTTTTTAAACATTAAAAACTCCTGGAAAAAATTTAAAATTTAATTCATATTCTCCCGTCTTTATGAGGGTAAACTCAGACGGGTAACCGGCATCCGGATGCATAAATTCATATTTACCTGGATAACCGGATATAATCACTATTAATTGCTGTTTATTATAACGATATAATAGCAGTA
>DINC01000189.1 GCA_002425885.1 Spirochaetia bacterium UBA5550
ATTAGACAGCAGAGATAATGCTTTAAAAAAAGGTGAAGAGTCTGCTGATGATTGGGATATAGCGAAGAAGAGTAAGATTGCCGTCGAAATCCTGCATGGATAAGAGATAAATTAAAATAAAGCAGAGAAGAAGGATAAAAACCGGAAGTATTTCGGCATTTATAATTTCAATATTTATATTATCAGGCTCTATCTCTTCAGGGCAGGATACCCGTTTCTCTTCAACTGAAATACGCAGCCTTGAAAAGCAGGGACTCATCATAAGAGAGAGGCCCGATACCTGGAAGACCAGGGGCGGGCTTATAATCTCCGGTTATGACAGGGATGGAGAGACAAGGCTTGAGCATGTCCTGAGACACATGCATGATGTAAAAGGGAAGAGTAAGCATGGTGTTTTTACTGTAAGCTCTGATAAGATAATTATACTCATGGATAAAGTCTGGTCAGAGGCTAAAAGCGGAAACCTTAAACCCTCAAACACCGGCGCGAGGTATGTTTATATTTACGATGCCGGTGACAGAACAGGCTACCTCGGCGGGCGGGACGGCGCAAAAAAGGGGTATCCGGTTCTCAGAAAAGTGAGGCTTGTGCTCGAGGGTAAGACTCCGAGAGTTGTTACTTTCTACCCTGTATAAAAATTTTACCTCTTTCTGATTCTGGATGCGAATTCCGTGATTACGCGCTTCAGTGTTTTATCAAGTGTCTGGTCAATATAAACAGAGGGGCATCGTGATGCTTCGGTTTCCCCTTTTATTCTTTTTATCACAAGCTTCTTCCACCTTGCGTCTACAGTAATCTCTGTCAGAGTCTCTTCCTCTTCAATTCTCATTATGTATTCTTCTGAATAGCGGTCTATGATGGTTTTATCCGAAGCGATTTTATCCATGAAGTATTTCACTCCGTAAAAAATAACCCCATCTTCCGAAGATACTCCGTTGATGATATAATCGCGCAGCATTGTGTTGAACTCCTGCTGAGAAGGTACAGGTGGAGTGGTTATAATCTGCCCCAGCTCTGTATAGCCTGATGCCGTAATATATCCCTCCTGAAGATTGTTGCGGTCAGTATATACGGTATAATGGTAGTAATTTCTGCAGATAATTATCTGGGTTGTCTCCCGGAATGAACGTATCATCACATAGTCGCCCCAGGGTAGTTTGTTCCCCTCCGCCCTGTAATCAAAAAGAGGGAAGTCCCGCATGCAGTCATATTGCCGGGCATATCCCTCAGGCTGAAGAAATTGTAAAATCAGCAATGTAAGAATGATAATTGAGTGTTTCAAATTATTCATAATAAATACATTTTGCTCTCTTTCCGGTATTAGGCAATCATAAAAAGCATCCCTCTCCAAATCTTAATATCTCCACATACCCATGTTTTTTTGGAGACGGCCATTTTTTTAAGGCAAAATATTACATAATTGGCATAGATATATATCAAAAGATTTCTTTTACTTGACTAATTGAACAATCTGATTAAGAATATTTGAAAGAGGTAAACAGTGTCAGGATTTTTTCATTTTTCAGAAGCGATATCACTTGCCCTTCATGCAATGGAGCTTATGGCACGTGAGAAAAATACTGTTTTTACGGCAAGAACCCTTGCCGCGAGTCTGAACGCGTCGGAGGCTCATCTTGCCAAAGTATTCCAGAGGCTTGTGAAAACAGACCTGGTTATATCCCATAGGGGGCCTAACGGAGGCTTCAGACTGAAGAGGGAGCCTGAGGAGATTACTCTTCTCGAAATATTCAATGCCATAGAGGGGCCTGTGCGTGCGGATATATGTCCCATGATAAAGGAGACATGCCCTTTCAGTCAGTGTATTTTCAGCGGTATAATGTTCAAGTTCCAGAATGAATTCATGGATTTTATAACAAAGAACAGGCTCAGTGATTTTATACTCCAGTAGGTGATTTTTATAGATGAAGGAGCTTCACTTGAGTATAATGATAATCAGTAACCGGATTGAAAAAGTATTATTAAACGCAGGAAAAGAAGTTATGAAACATGCAGATAAAAACAGAAAGCCTTTATTTATCTTTTCACTTCTGGCAGCACTTGCGTGTTCTCCCCAGATTGTTCATCACAGCGGAGATTATATTATTAATAAAAATGAGCCGATCTGGGAGACGCCAAAAAATGCCGTTGAATACGGCTACAGGGACAGCAGATATATAAAGAGGATATGGCCGAAAAAGGAACCGGCTGTCATTACAGCAGTGGGTGATGTGGCGCTTAACTTCGCCACTATGAAGGAGATTCTTGACAGCAGGGCCAGGAGACATGGCAGGAAGAATGCTATGACTTATCCCTTTTCAAAGGTCTCTCATGAAATTACCGGTATAGGTTTCTGTAATCTTGAAGCTCCTGTAACAGACCGTAATTTTAAGCCATTCAGCGACAAGGATGAAGTTTTTTATTTCTCATCCCCTGCCGGGAGTGAGGATATACTCCGTTATGCGGGCTTTGACATAGCGTCACTTGCGAATAACCATATAAAGGATTGCGGTGAAGAGGGGATGTTTGAAACTGCCGAAAGGATTGAAAAGCTTAACATCGCTCCAGTAGGTATCGGCAAAAATATAGATGAAGCGCTGAAGCCGGTTTTTATGTGGCACCGCGGGACCAGGGTGGCTTTTTTTGCTTTTAATAATGTGGTGCCTAAAAGCGTATGGGCAGGTCCGGACAGAGCAGGCGCAGCCGGTGGTTCAGATGAACTTATGGTGGCAGCTGTTAAAAAGGTCAGGGGTGAGGTTGATGCCATTGTTGTAAGCATCCACTGGGGACAGGAGGTTACTTCTGATATACCTGTGGCAAAACCTGAAGCTGAGCAGGTTGCCCTGGGGCATAAGCTTATTGATGCCGGTGCGTCATGTATACTGGGACATCAGTCCCATGGGCTGGGGCCTGTGGAGCTTTATAATAACGGAATAATTTTTTACAGCCTTGGCGATTTTGTTTTCGCGGGCCGGCATTCTGCTGCTCACAGGACAAGCATGCTTGCAAGAGTTACGCTAAGTGAAAAAGGGCTTGAGTCATATACCCTGATTCCTGTAAATATAAATCCGCTCGAAGTGCATTACTCCCCTGAGATTCTTTCTGAGAGGGGGGGCGCGCAGGTGATTAACAGGGTTCTTTATGCTAAGGACAGCAGATATTCCGATTATTATGAGCAGAAAGAGCTTGCCCTGAAATAGCCTCCGGATTGTTTTAAACTATATAAGATTTTTGAGAGGGAGTAATGAGACCCGGTCTTAAGGTTACAGCAATTGCTGTTATAATATTTTCCTCCGTTGTAATGACATCAGCTCCGGTGCCTAAAAAAGCCGTAAAGCATACAATAAAAGAAAAAAGTGTTGGTGATATCTCACTTGTTTTTATACCTGCCGGGAGTTTTAAAATGGGGCGCGATGTTAAAGGGAGAGATTATGCTCCTTCGCGGGGAGTTAAAATTACAAAGGGTTTCTGGATAGGGAAATATGAAATTACACAGAAACAGTACAGGGACCTTAAGGGGACAAATCCATGTACAGAGAGCCGGTATGGTGAAGGGGACAGCCTTCCGCTTTTTAATGTAAGCTGGTATGATGCTGTTGAGTTCTGCAATGAATTAAGCTTAAAACATGGACTTAAGCCTTATTATAACATATCAAAGAATGGAACTGATGATGATAATATATCCGCCCATGATGATGTGAAGCGGGAGGTAACAGTCAATAAAGATTCTGACGGTTTCAGGCTTCCCACAGAAGCCCAGTGGGAGTATGCATGTATGGGTACAAAGCTCAGTGATTTTTACTGGGGTAATAATCAGAGCTGGGATGGCGCCGGTGCTTACGCCTGGCATATGTTTAATGCAGGGCGGAAGAATTACAGCAGGGGGCGCTTCTGGTGGGTTAAATATCACAAAGTGCAGAAGCCGGGGCAGAAGAGACCTAATCTGTTCGGTGTTTATGACATGAGCGGAAATGTTGCTGAATGGTGTTTCGACAGATACACCCCGTCATATCCATCATCAGAGAAAGAAGATCCTGACGGCGGTGACAATGAGTTCAGGTACAGGGTTGTAAGAGGTGGCTCAATACTGGATTCACCTAAAGACCTTGCAGGATACAAACGCTGGCCGGTTGAGCCCTTTGAGAAAACAGGAACCAACGGGATAAGGGTCGTACTCCCGGAGTGAAAGTCTAATCACTCAAAGACGCTAAGCCGCAAAGCTTTAAAAATGAAGTATACCATACGCTTCACTATCAATTATTTTAGAAGAACATTTCTCCGTAAATCAGGGCTTAATAAATTTTTTGAACTCACTGTTCTCAAGCAGGTTTTCCGCTATAGTTCTGTATCCTTTCCCCGTCGGGTGGCTTGAATCTGCGAACTCCTCTTTCGGCGGTATCTCAGGTATTATAGCTGTTATCCCTTCAGAAGCAAGATTATCTTTTATCGCGTTAATAATAAGTTCGTTCTGATTTGCGCTCTCCTCTGTAAGCATGTATCTGTTGAATGGAGTTATTATTGCAAGTATATCGTTGTCCTGTTCTTTCAGGAGTTTTAATGTTTTTAAAGTATATCTCCACTGGAGAGATTGTTCTGTTTTAACCCACTGCGGATCCTGAAGAGGGAATTTAGAAGCATCCATCGGTTCGGGGAGTTCATATATCCTTGTGACAGGATTGAAAAATTGAAGCGTGTTCTTACCCGGATTATCCATACACCAGCGGTATAGATTTTTTCCTCTGAACTTAGTGAGCCTCAGATGATCAATCCATAGAAAAAAAGAAGTATTTCTTTTTATAACAAAAGAGAGCCTCTCTTCAAAAGAGGGATTGTATGCCGGTATTATTTCAGTGAACTGCGGAAGCAGCCCTCTGTGATTTATTTCACTGTTTTTCCCGCCTGTGAGATCGTGCCGCGGAGAACTCATCCAGAGAAGATTTATTCCGATTATAATTTTTTTATTAGTCAGGGCTCTGCAGTAATTTTCCGCCAGCCCGTACATAACAGCAGGGTGTATTCCGTCAATACCCATGTTGCTGAAATCAGCGATATCCTGCCTGCGGTTCAGATGTGCAGTCAGTGTATCTGTGTCAGATGTGTAGTGTCCCCATATCACTGAGTCGCCTATTACAGGTATTGTGTTATATCCCGCAACGCTCCCTGCATACTTTTTGTACAGAAAGTAATCCTCACCGAGATTATAGGGGAGCCTGTAGTCCGATGTGAAAAACTGTTCCCCTGTGAGAGGGAAAAGTGCCGGCATGGCAATGGCCATGACAATTATGGATGCTGTTACATATATAAGATATTTGAGCCTCTTCATAAACAGGGTATCCCTAAAACTGGAAATAGATAAAATCGCTTGCGTCAGATGACGCGAAAATAAGAATCCACGCCAGCATTATAATTGAAGCAATACTTTTAACAGCAGGTTTTTCCATGAAATTCAGTGACCTGTACTCCTTAAGCCAGCCGTATAAATAGCATATAACCATAACAAAAAGCATCAATACCGGCATAGAAGGAGCTGAATACCCAGAACTGAAGATCCCTGCAATATAACTGAATGCATCCGCGCCGCTCTCTGCCCTGAAAAAAATCCATGTAAAAACAATAAGTATAAATACAGCAATCCGTCTGATGAAAACCGGCGTAACCTGGATTATCCTGAATCTGCCGATTACTTTACCCGTAGCATGCAGCATGCCGTGAATGAATCCCCATAATACAAAGTTCCACGAAGCTCCGTGCCAGAGACCTGAAAGCAGCATTGTGATCACGGTGTTCCGTGATTCAGTGAGCTTCCCCTTCCTGTTCCCGCCAAGGGGAATATAGAGGTAATCCCTGAACCATGAAGATAGGCTGATATGCCATCTCCCCCAGAAGTCCCCTGTGCTTGCGGCCATATACGGAAGCCTGAAGTTTTCCATGAGCTCAATGCCGAAACATCTGGCAATACCCCTCGCCATGTCAGTGTACCCGCTGAAATCGAAGTAAATCTGCCATGTGAATGCAAGAGCACCCAGTATAAGATCCGCTGAACCGAACTGGGCAGGGTTCCCGAAAATTTTATCAGCGTATAACGCGAAGAAGTCGGCAAGTGCAATTTTTTTAAATAGACCCCGGATAAATATGTAAGCCCCTTCTGCAAGGTCTGAGCCTGTTCCCCTGTTCCAGTCCCTCAACTGCGGTATAAGCCCTGATGCACGTGCGATGGGACCTGCTGAAAGCTGAGGAAAGAATGAAACAAAGAGCGCATGGCGGCCGAAGTTTTTCTCCCTCTCCACTTTACCGAAGTAGCAATCAATTACGTATCCCATGGAGATGAATATAAAAAAGGATATCCCCACTGGAAGGAGTATGTCAGGCTGCGGAAATCTGTATGTATTTCCTGTTAATGCAAAAAGTTCATTGATATTTGATATTATAAAACCTGCATACTTGAATGAACTCAGAAGCATAAGGCTGTTGATTATACTCAGCAGAAGAAAGAGTTTCTTCCTTCCTGTCTTCTCCATGAGCATGAGGAAGATGTAGTCAGCAGCAATAATCCAGAGAAGGAGTAATGGATAGAGCGGATTAAACCAGCCGTAAAAAATAAATGATGCTGCAAGTATGAGGTACTGCCGGCCGGTGCTGTTCTTTATGCTCCTGAACAGAAGATAAAGAACAGTGAAAAATAAGAGAAAAGTCCATGTCTGAAAGAGCATCTAATCTATTCAGCCTTTCTTACACATCTGAAACCGATAGTATCGCGGAGTATGCAGGCATCGCTTATTGATCCGTCCATGCTCCTTGCTGTTGAGTTAACAAGCTCCTCTCCGTCATTCCATGAGCCTCCGCGTATTACGCGCTCTTTCCCTTCTGCCGGCCCGGCGGGGTTCTCTGCTGGGGATTTTCCGTAATAGTCTGCAGCATAGAAATCGTTGCACCATTCCGCCACGTTTCCGTACATGTCAAAGAGGCCGAACTGGTTAGGTTTTCTGGAACCTGCTGTTTCAGGTTTGCCGGATGAGTTTTTGCTGTATATCGCGTAGTTCTTCAGGTTCTTTGAATCTGTTCCGAAGAAATAATTCGAATCAGTTCCCGCTTTGGCAGCATATTCCCATTCAGCTTCTGTCGGGAGCCTGTATCCGTTGGCTTTAAAGCTGCACTCCCATGTTTTTTCGTCGTAGCATGGAGTGAGTCCCTCTTCTATTGATCTTTCGTTGCAGTATATAGCGGCATTTACCCAGGCTACCATCTCGGCAGGGTTCTTCTCATTCTTGAAGTGGGAGGGATTGGATAGCTCAAGTTTTTTATACATCTCCTGAGTTACTTCATGTTTATCAATATAGAATGGAGAGAGTTTTACTTTATGCGCGGGTGATTCTCCGGCATTACCGCTCCCCATGGTAAACTCTCCGCCCGGGAGATAAACCATCTCTATCCCGGATTTTGTTGTAATATTTTTAACTGTGGTATCAGTATTTTTTTTACCGCATGACATTGCGAATGCGATCAATGCTGAAATAAATGCTGTAATAACAAATTTTTTCATTTCTATTCTCCTAATGGAATCCAGTCAGGTTCCTTGTTCTGATTTCCGTCAAATGTAATCTTCTGCCATTTACCGGTAGCAATCTCTGCAATACAGATGTCCCATCCATGGGCCGTGCCCCCCACATTCTGTTCTCCGTCAGGCCCGAAAGCAAAAGCTATATATTTCCCGTCAGGGGACCAGTCCAGGTGATATACCTCGTAGCCCTTTGTCACTGAAAGAAACGGGAATTTATCTTTTTCTGCTACAGGGACAGCCCTGTCCATGTAAATCTTCGCGAGGTCAAACTCGGCATCACTCTTCCCCCATCCCACCATCTTCCCGTCAGGTGAGAACTCCGGCCTGCAGCCAACTATATTGAGCAGAAAGTACCTGGTGCCTTTTACATCAATCCCGATATTTGTATGCTTGTATCCCATGCCGCCAAGCACAGTAGCTGTTATATATTTCCCGTCAGGTGACCAGCATAGATTGTAGAGATGTTCAAGTCTCTTATTCGCGTGTTCTTTTATCTCGCCGGTTGTTGTGTCGTAAATAAAGAGACCCTTAGTTGACCAGCTTTCAAGAGAGAACCTTCTGGCTGATTCCGATTTTGTGAATGCGATGTATCTTCCGTCCGGTGACCAGCAGGGCTGACGTCCATGTTCAGATACCATTTTTTTCCCCGAGCCATCCAGGTTCATCAGGTAGAGATCCCGTTTTCTGTTACGTCCCTCTCCAGTATCTATTACAAAGGCAAATTTATTTCCGTCCGGTGAAACCTTGGGGTAGAGCTCGTTAATCTTTTTACTGTCTGTTATGTTTTTTTTCCCTGAACCATCTGCATTAATCATGAAGATGTCCCAGTTCCCGTTCTGATATGATTCATAAAGGAGCCGGTATTTTATAGATTTAAAGTCAAGGACATTGTACTGTTCTGCGGATGCTGAGAATATAACTGAAAATAGCGCCAATAATGCGCCTGATATCAATTTTTTCATTGAATTCCTCTAAAAGATCAGGTCTGTGCATGGACGAACATTCCATTTTCAGAAAAAATAATTTTCAACCCTTTTTTTATAATGTTCCGGAATTGATAATTATATTTACTCTTTATTGTTTTCGGAATTTTCTTTTTTAATATGACTCCCGAATCTTTCTCTACCCTCGGTTTCCCAGAATTGCATAAATCCCTTTTTGTTCATCCTTATCTCTTCAGGTATGCCGCTGAAGTCATGCTCAAAGAATTTATGCAGGTGATCGTGCCGTTTTGATTTGTGTTTATCTTCATCATGCCCTCTATGCCATCCCCCCACAAGAAGCCTTGCCAGAAGTATGAGCCCGAATGCCTGCATAAACGTGATTGTCCCGAGCCCGAATATTACAGGCATAAGCCAGTTCCACAGAAGTTTTACAACTACCGCAAAGAGCGCGGCGAAGAAGACAGCGGCGCATATTCCCAGTATTACAAACGCGGCAAGCTTTGTCCCTTTGCTGATTAATGAATTCTTTTTTTCATCCATATTATTCCTCCAGTAAAAAATAGTATTTATTAAGTTCGCCCCTGATACGCTCGAGGGCTCTTGATTTTCTTGAAAGCAGTGTGCCTATGGGAACTCCGGTTTTTACCGATAGTTCGCGGAAGGCCACACCTTCAAATTCTGTCATCACAATAACTGTTCTCTGATCATCCGGCAGGCTGTCTATGGTGTCGAAGAGGGCTGTGCGGAACTCTTCGAAAAGCAGCTCTGATTCCATGTCAGACCTCGCGTCTTCAAGAAGATCGAGGAGTGTTCCGCCTGTTTCAGGATCTGCCGCATCAAGTGAAAGCTGTTCCTTTCTCCTGCGCATGATGTCAATTACCCTGTTCCGGAGTGAGCGGTACACATAGGCTGTGATATTTTCAATGGGCCGTGTGACATCAGCAGCTTCAAATATCCCTGTGACAACATCCTGCACAATGTCCTCGCTGTCACGGTCTGTCCCGTCCTCGATCAGATTTCTGACGTAGCTCACCATCCTGCGGTATTCCGTGGTAAAAAAATCAGCTATCCCTGTTCCTCTATCGTTCAAATTTTTATCCTGAAGCGGCTTAAGATTTTCTGAATACCGCTATTCTGCATGATGTCTGTTCCGATTGCGATTCGCATTCAAGTCCGCATCCGCATGCTCTCTCTACTGTTTCACGGAATAGCTGTTCAGGCACCGGGCTTTTAGGCTCTCCGATAATCAGCCTTCCGCCCTGTTTAAGAGCGCGTGCGATATCTGCGATAAATGCTGCTTCATCAGGAGCCTCATGTATCACACCGAAAGCGATTGCCACATCACTCTTCCCGTATAAGTCATCAATCATGAGCCATTCAGCTGTACAGAGCCTGGTTTTTATTATGCCGCCGAGGCCCGCGTTATCAGCTCTCTTTTTCAGCGTTTTCAGCATTCTCTCCTGCATGTCCACGCAGAGGACTTTTCCGGTATCACCGGCCAGACGTGCTGCGGGGAGGCTCCAGAATCCCATGGCGCATCCGGCATCTATAACAGTCATCCCTTCAGTAATATAATCACTGAGAAACCTGTCCGGGTCAAGAGAAAGTTTTCGCAGGGGGCTGATAAGCAGGTATCCGGCCCACCATGGAAATAGATGTTTATGTTTCATTTTTTTTGCTCCTTTAATTATTCTTATCACTTTATAATCAGGACGCAGCAGCGCAGATTTTATTGCATAAAAACTATAAAATAATTGACCCCTGAATTTAATATGCTAATTTTGACTAAATAGAGCATTTTTGTTGAATATATTTTCCAAAGTCCGGGGAAGTGAGATGAAAAAAAATAATTATAAATGGCTCATTACAGTCGCTGCTGCTGCCATACTTCTGATCGCGGTTTATGTTTTTAAACCTGCCGGAGAATTAAGTGATAAGAAACTCAGCGCAGCAGTAGTTGCAGGTTTTATGCAGCCTTTTAGTGATATGGCAGCAGAATTTGAAACTGAAACAGGAATAAAGATTGAGGTAACCTATTCATCTGCCGGAAAGCTTTACAGTCAGGTGGTTAATGGCGCTCCCTACGGAATAGTTCTTCTGGATGAGGAGAGAGCCGGGCGCCTGTTCAAAGAAGGGCATGGAGAAACTCCTTTTGTTTATGCAAAGGGTGAAGTTGTGCTCTGGACTGCGAAGAAAAAATTATGCGGTGATGCTGACTGGCGTGATGCTGTCAGGCGGGAAGATGTGAAGAAAATTGCAATCGCAAATCCGGAAATTGCTGTTTACGGTATGAGCGCGAAGACTGCTCTTCTTAAAACAGGCCTCTGGAAATCTGTTGAATCACGCTTTATCCAGTCACCGGATCTTGCCCAGGTTTTCCAGTATGCAACAACTGAAGCTGTTGATGCGGGTTTCTGTAACCTGTTCCAGGCGTATTCGGAGAAAGGGAGGGCAGGGTGTTTTTACAGGATGCCTGAAGCGCCTCCGGTTATTCATTCGGCATGTCTGCTGAAGAATGGCGCAGGCCGGGAAGCTGCTCTCAAGCTTGCGGCTTACCTTGTTTCACCTGAAGCAGAGAAGATTAAAAACAAGTACGGATATAAATAAGATAAAGAGGAATTTTATGGCTCAGAAAATTATAATAGAACAGGCGCGGGAAAAGATGCTGGCGATTGCCGGAGAATATAAGCTGCTTGATGAAGAGATTAATATAACATGCAGGACATTAACTGCTGAAGAGGCCATCGGGAATCCGCTCCATGATGATTATCCCATACAGAAGGGTAAGGAGCGGATGATTGAAGCTGAATTCATGGGGAAGAAGGGACAGGCCTTTTCAGACTCATGCTCCAGTTACAGTTCCACTGTGAGAGAGGTTCTCGAGATGGAGCTTGACACCAATGCGAAAAGAGCTATTTTCATATCTTCATTAAACGCAATACTCTCCCTTCTTGAGATGATTCCTGAAGCCATTCATTGCAAAGATGAGGAGCCTGTCACATGCTCTGACTGTTTCAGCGATTTTTTAAAGAGCGAAGCTCCGGATAAAAAGAATGCTTTACTGGTGGGGCTTCAGCCCCGTCTTCTTGAAAAGCTTGCAGCTGTAAAAAATGTCAGGGTCTGTGATCTTGATCCGGATAATATCGGTGCAACGAAATTCGGGGTAGTTATTGACAGTCCTGATCGCTTTGAGGAAAACGCCCGCTGGGCGGACGTAATTTTTGCCACAGGGAGCACTATTGTAAATGGTACCATAGACGGAATACTGGAGGCAAATCCCGATACCTGTTTTTTTGGTGTAACAATTGCCGGAGTTGCTGAACTACTCGAATTGAAGCAGTTCTGCTATATTATCGGAGAGAAGTAATAAGGCTTATAAATCCGGCAGATGAATTCCCGCAGCCGGATTTATCCCTTCTTTTTTCTTGACTTCCTGTTAAAATCTGTCTTACTATTATACCTGAAAAAAGGAGATAACCTATGAAGAAATTTGCTCTCTTTGTATTTAACGGGGATCCGATGTGCTTTATCCATGTTCTGCTGAATGCACTGGACATGAAAGATAAAGGTCATGAAGCAAAGATTATTATAGAAGGTTCATCTGTTAAGCTGATACCTGATCTTGTGAAACCTGAATTTCCTCTTAACGGATTATGGAAAAAGTGTATTGACGCCGGGCTCGTTGCGGGTGTCTGTAAGGCCTGCTCCGCCAAACTGGGAACACTTGAGGCAGCGAAGGAGCAGGGGCTTACTCTTCTTGACAGCATGTCTGGTCATCCCGGAATTGCCGCTTACAGGGATGAGGGGTATGAAGTCATAACTTTCTGACTTGAGTACGCCGGAAATTTATTCAGTCGTACTTTAAGCGGGTCTCTTTATCAGACATTGCTGGAGCTGTAAGAGGCTTCCATGACGCGTCCTCCCATGTCCCCAGTGAAGTGTGCATTGTCAGATACTTCTCCGGTATCGGATGCGTGCCGACAACAACTTTTACTCCGTTGCGTTTTTCAAGAAATGATTTGAATGTATTGATATACGGGCAGGGGGGATAACCCACTATCATCCCTGTGGCAAGGTGAATTACCTCGGCTCCGTTTTTGACCATCTCCTCACCGGTGTATTCAACATTGCCTCCGGGACAGCCGTTGCATGATGTGTAACCCACAAGCTCCACCTCGCGGTCTTTATAAATGCTGAAGGCGCCTTCCCTGTTCTTCATTGATCGCAGGCATTTGCCGCCGGCGCAGCTGCGGTAGCGGTCGCATATTATTATTCCTATTTTTACTGTATTATCCATTGTTAGACCTTCAGATTTAAAGATGGCGGGTCAGTTTTTTCTTTTCCGCAAGTCCCGCAAAGGGTGTTCCAAAATCAGGCATGATTTTTCTCCTTCAATTAGTTATAATGAGTTAAATAATAATGTTTATATAGTATCTTTGATTAACTGATATACATTTTTTCAGGTGGAAAGATCAAGATTTTTTTAATAATAGTTCACTTTAAAACAGACCGGCGCTTGACAATATCATGGGAATATATGTTTTTGTAAAAATGCGGGATGGTTCTAAATGAAATTTTACACACAACTCTTCTCTGACTTCAGGGAGCAGCTTATAAAACCGTATTATTTACAGTACATTGTAAAATGTCTTATAGGGTCATCAATATGTTATGCCCTTTACCGGCTTTTCCCGGAGCACCAGTTCCAGTGGAGTATCATATCCCTTCTTCTTGTTATTGCACCTGAAGAGAAGGATTCATTCCGCCTGTCTCTGGACAGGATGAAAGCGAATATAATAGGAGCAGTTGTTGGCCTGGCTGCCATCCTGTTATGCGGGATGAATGTTGCTGTTCTTCTGATTTCGGTACTTGTAACAATTATTTTCTGCACATATATAAAATTAGGGAATGCCTCACGTTCAGCCCTGGCCGCCTTGATTATTGTTCTTACTGACGAAGAACATATGGCAGGGGGTATTTCTGCCTATGAAAGAATGTTCTGTGTTGTGGCGGGATGCATTATAGCTATGATTATTACATATGTTTTTATATGGATCAACAGGCCGGAGAAAAGTTCCGTAGGAATTGACTGAACCTGCACAATAGATGATTCATTTATACGCCCGGATCTCCGGTGTTTAGGGCCGGGAATTTTCCTGTTTTTCTTCCCGTATTTTTTTTGCCATTGAAATAAACTGCTCATAGAAATCCTTGAGCTGATCATTCTGCCGGAGTNNTCCCTTCTATTATATCCTGTATCTGCTGAGTCATTACATAAATAGGCCCTGAGATTGTATGCGTAAGCCTGATGAGATAATAAAAAAGGATGAGCCCCATTATAGCCATAAAGGATGTGATGATAATAATTACAATGAAACCTGATTTGATAAGTCCCGTAAGCACAGAGATATGTTCTTCGATGATCTGGACGCTTTCATTATGATCTTCCGAAATTTTCTGCGATTTGAGCTGAAGATCAGAGTTGGATGTCATGTCTGCGTATTTTATGAAGGCGTTAACAATATTCTG
>DINC01000186.1:0-2272 GCA_002425885.1 Spirochaetia bacterium UBA5550
TATTTATATTTACAGCATTTTTATTTATTACAAGCGCTGCAATATCACAGGATGCAGGCACAGGAACAGAATCAGATGTTAAAACAACTACTGAAGATGTTAAAACAACAACCGAAGATGTTGCTTCTGACAATGTTACTACTGAAGATGCAACAACTGAAAATGCAGAAAAAGTATTTGAGAAAGAAGAAGTTCAGATTCTCAAAGGGAAACCGAGATCTTTTAATGATGGGTATAACACCTATGTAAATGACAAGGTACGTTTTGAACTCTTTGAAATTGACAATATTATGCCTGATACCAAGTTCTACAAAATAGATGACGGTGCGGATCAGAAGTACACTGAACCATTTACACTTAGTGATGAAGGCGCTCACGTTCTTTACTATTACAGTATTGATAAAATGGGCAACAAAGAGATGCAGAAAAGTCTTAATGTTATTGTTGATAAAACAGCTCCCGAAGTAATAGTTGTAGTAAAAGCTCCATTTGCAAAAACAGGGGAAACTATCTATGCTTCAGACAAATTCAGCTACGAATACACAATATCTGCCAAAGATAACATTTCAGGTGTTGCAGGTATTTCTTATGCTGTTGCAGGTGAAGAACATAAGGAATATGTTAAACCTTTTGCAGTCAATTCACTTGAGCCTGTTAAAATTGATATTGCTGCTGAAGATAAAGTGGGTAATCTTACAAAAAAATATCTGACAAAAGTTATTGATGAAAACGGTAACCTCCTCGCTGAGAGCATGGATGACGTGAAGATCACAGTTGATAAAACAGCTCCTACGGTTGAGATCAAAGCTGACAAAGAATTCTTCAAAAAAGAGAATACACTTGTTGCATCAAAAGATTACAAATACACAATTACAGGCGCTGATTCCGAATCCGGCATCAAAGCAATCTATTACAGAGTGGATAACAAGAGCGAATTTATTCTTTATACCGGTGAACTGATGTTCAATTCAAACGGTATGCATAAGATTGAAGCTATTGCTAAAGACGGTGTAGGTAATATCAGTAAAACTGCTGTTCTTGATGTATTTGTTGATATTATACCTGCTGATACTAATATCAAGCTTGTAACAGAATAATAATCTTTCCTCCGGCAGAACCTCAGTTCTGCCGGATATAATTTTATTATAAGGTTTATTCCTTATTCATCTACCGGCAGGATGGAATCCTGCAAACAGGAGGTTGTTGATGAAATTAAAGAATTTTATATTTACTGCCCTGACTGTCACGGCTGTGATATCCATGACATCATGTAGTACAGAGCAGAAAAAAGAAGATACACCTGTTGTTAAGGCATTCGGTGCAGGTGTTGCGTGCTCCGAAGGTGACTGCCTTAACGGCAAAGGAAAAATTAAGTTTCCTAAAGGTGAAGAATATAACGGTGAATTTAAAGAAGCAAAAGTAAGCGGAACCGGTGTAATGCTATGGCCTAATGGCGCAAAATACGATGGAACATTTGAAGATAATAAACGTAACGGCACCGGCACTTATACTTACTCTAATGGTGATGTTTTTAAAGGTGATTATAAAGACAACAAGAGAAATGGTACCGGCGAGTATAAGTGGAAAAACGGAGACTCCTATACAGGAGACTGGAAAGACGGAAAAATGGACGGTAAAGGAACATATACATGGGCTGAAGGCGCAAAGTATGTCGGAGAATGGAAAGAAGGCAAACTTAACGGCAAAGGCACTATTACATGGCCTGACACAGCAAAGGTTGACGGGATTTTTGAAAACAACAAACTTGTAAGCGAACAGTAAAATTTTCAATATATTCCGATTAAAAAGCCCCTGGACGTCAGGGGTTTTTTAATAGTCAGTCATACATTTTTTTCAACTGATTACTAACTTTTTATTCTCACAGGAAACCATCATTTTTATTTATGATACGCAACACCATTACCCGTTGCAATAATTTTTTCACCGGTACCTCTCACTTCAAGTTTCCAGAAACTGACTTTTTTACCGGTATTAATCGGTATAGCTTCAGCAAAAATTTTTTCTCCATCAATTGCTGAAGAGATATAATTTATGTTAACACTCAATGACACGGCCACATTACCTGTAGAATTTGCTGCTACTGCAAGAGCCTGATCGAGAACAGCATATATTATTGCACCGTGCGCTCTTTCAACTGCGTTTAAAAAATCAGGTTTTATTGTGATGGAACATCTTGCATAACCGGCAGAAACCTCATCAGTCTCTATACCGAGAAAAACAGCCATGGGATCTTTTGCTACTACATCCTTTG
>DINC01000186.1:2287-5154 GCA_002425885.1 Spirochaetia bacterium UBA5550
TCTTTTATTAAATCAGACATATTAACTCCATCTATTTTTTTAAAGCCGGGTTATAATAACCGAGACGTACCTGAGGAAACCGGTTCCGCAACATACCGATCAGATTCCTTATCCCTACAGCATCTTCATCAGCAAAATTTATTTTATCAAAAAAGTAATCGGGATCTATATTCATATTCCTGGTCTGAATCATATTAACGGGAAACTTTTCCAGAAACCTGAAAAGACTTTCCATCTCACTCACTGAATCTGTGAATCCGGGCATAAAAAAAAGATTGATGGAAACAAAAATACCGCGCGTAAGTGCCGTGTCGATAGTGCGGAGCACATCGGTGTAACTGAAATTGACCGGTCTATGATACGATTTATAATATTTTTCAGTAGGAGAATTCATACTGACTCTTATTGAATCGAGTCCGGAGTCTATCATTGCAGAAACTCCATCAGTGAACGAGCCATTGGTGTTAATATTAATTGTTCCAGCGGATGTTTTTTCTCTAACTTTTGCTATTGCCTTCGCGAGATCCGCCGATCGTAAAAGCGGCTCCCCTTCACAACCCTGGCCGAAACTTGCGACACTGTTTTCGACTCTATTAAAATGATAAAGAATAACCTCGGAAATTTCTTCAGGCGTTGGCGAAAAATTAAGTCTGAATTGTGACTGGCAGAATCCTGAAGATTCATCCTGGTATGAGAAACAGCCGAGACAATCCGCGTTACATGCAGGGCTTGTGGGTACAGGGCATTCATACCTGCTTAGGAAAAAGTTCCTGGCGCATAGACAGTTATATTCCGTTGAGCATATACTTAACTGGTTTACAAGCCTGTTTTCAGGATGTTCAGACTTAACTTTTTTTACAGCTTTTTTGAATTCTTTATGATTCTCATGGATTTCAGGATCAGAACGGGGATCATCATCAATACGCATGGCAGGTACATAAAACCTGTTTTTGTCAACCACAACACCTGCGTATGCCCATAGGGGAAGAATTACCGCGTCTTTTTTCTTTTTTACATACGAAGGCAGATATGTTCTGAGGTAACCTGAAGCGAGAAATGATGAAACAGCATTCAGCTCCCCGCCATCAGGAGATTTTTTTACAGTAACAAATTCACCATCAGAATAAGAAACCGGATACCTGTCAGGAAGAGTGAAGAGATAACTGCCATACGGGAGAGGAATAAGTTCATTATCATCAACTTGTACAAATCTGTGTCCGGTTCTGAATGAAGAATCAAGACCGGAATAATCATAAACATTTCCTGAATCATCACTGTATGCGAGAATTTTTTTCTTTTTCTTATTTATTACGCTGCTCATTAAATCTCCAGATTATTATCTTTTAAATGGGCCTGATCCTTTATACTGATTTAATATCAGCTCCATTCATATACTACAATTGAAGGTAATACTATGGCTGCGGTTTCAGCACGAAGATGAGTTGTTCCAAGATTTGCGCAAATCCATCCCGCCTTTTGAGCCTCTGAAATTTCTCTGTCACTGAATCCCCCTTCAGGTCCCACAAGAAGGGAAACATATTTTCTATCATCTGACATGGCGAGAGCATTTTTCATCCGGTAATCAGCACCGGGATGACAGATTATTTTTAAACCTGAAATATCTTCTGACAAAATTTCATTAAATGATACAGGTGATTCTATTAGTGCAGGTATGGGCCTCAGGCACTGTTTGCAGGCTTCAGCAGATATTTTCTCCCACCTTTCAATTTTCCGTTCATTCATTTTATCGGGATCAGGAACAGTTCTTTCGGTGACAACAGGGACTATCCTGCTCACTCCAAGCTCAACTGTTTTCTGAATGACAAATTCGAAATTCCCGCCTTTCAGTAAAGCCATATAGAGTGTTATTTCAGGAGTTGAATCATCAGTTTTGAATTCACTGATGATTTTTGCATTGATACCATCCGGCAAAATACTCTCAACCCGTGCCATAAATCCTCTACCGTCATCAGACCTGAGCATTATTTTTGTACCGGGCTTGACTCTTCGGACCCTGGATAGATGATAACTATCGCTGCCGGTTATCAGAATATTATTATCTTTAATATTTTCATTATTTATAAAAAACTGGGGCAAATCATTCACCTAATTTTTCAGGACGGAATATTTCACTCTGATATTTAATATTTTCTTCAAACTTCAGAAAGCTTAAAATTGTAACAGTGCCATCTTTTATATTCAGCATATCATATCTTAGCGGTACAGTTTTATCGCCGTTTTCCATGACTTTCGCCAGGGTCATGAATTTGAATATTACTTTATCCCTGTCATGAAAGTCTATTCGCAATGGGTGGTATTTTTCAACAGAAACATACATTGTAAGAGCACCATACATACTCTCAGGATACAGCGGTTCAAGATACAACCTGTAGCAGTCCACACCTTTAATTACAGTTCTCCCTGTTATTCTTGCATTGTAATTACTCTGATAATCAGAATTGGAAAGATCAATGAAAGAAAAATTTGTTGCGGCAAGGATATCGTATTTATCAATACCCATTTTGTGAAAGAGTTTAAGCGCATGAATATTGTAAACCCAGATATCCTCACCCGCCATTGTGTAAAGTACCTTAAGGCTTTCACCGCGTGAAATACTGCTGAAATGGAACAGAAAATCATTCCTGGTTATTTTCCCTTTAAAATCCACTGTAAATGAATTACCGTCAGGGAATATATGCTTTATTCTTCCCTGAAGTTCTCCTGCCGGATACTGCATGATCCTGTCTACTCTTGCAAGTATACTTTGTGCTGTAATTTCAACAGTCTCTTTATCCTGTGCTTCAGCAGCTCCAGCAAAAAAAATAACAAGCATTAGAATTGCATTTAATTTCAATCTCATAATTATT
>DINC01000363.1:0-1118 GCA_002425885.1 Spirochaetia bacterium UBA5550
AATGACTTTTTAGTCAGCCCCAACAAATTGATCTTCTAATACAATCGTAAACTGTTTTAAACGTCATAAATGAAATTATAATTCTCCGCATATATATATACACATTTCTTTATATCAACTATTATTCAGAGAACTGATTTAAAATACAATAAAAGCATGACTGGCAAGTCAGGTTAAAACTCTTTTATGCAACACAGGAAAGGTACTGCGGGAAGATACGGCAGTGGAATTAAACAGCAGCAGGGCGTGAACCCCTGCTGCCATGATATCCTTATTTTCTGTTACGAAATCGATGCAAGTACTTTGCCCAGAAGTTTTTTGATCTTCTCATCCATGAATGTGTCACCCATGATGTTCCAGTCATACTCCCCAAGCTCTCTCTTAATTAAAGCAGCCATCTCCCTCTTCTGGAGGTTTTTCAGTTCAGTAAAGGGGTGCATCAGTGTATCATAGAGTGCAACAACCTTTACTTTTGCTTTTTCAATAAGTTCTTCAGCTTCGCAGAGTTCATCGAATATGCCGCGCTCAACGCAGAACGCCGGGTCAACGAGCTCACCCTTCATGATGATGTCACGGTAGTTCCTGTCTGTATCAAGGCCGAAACGCATTACGTTACCCATTGATGGTGAAAGGCTGAGACCGATTTTAATCTCTGTCATACCGACTTTGATTTTCGGATTATTTACTGCTATTCTGTAATCTGTTGCCATAGCATAGATCATACCTGCTGCAGTTGTTCCGCCGTTTATGGCAGCAATAACAGGTTTTTTACATGTAAAGAGTTTAAGGAGAGTGTTCTCCTCAAATTTAAACCAGTCGATAACATCTTTGGAGCTTGTGAAGGAGGTAAAAGTTTTAAGGCAGAATCCGCCGGAGAAGAATCTCCCTTCACCTGTAAGCACAATCCCTTTCAGCGATTCGTCACTGTTAAGTTTATCAACAGCTTCATCAAGCCCCTTGATTACGTTCATATCAATGGCGTTTACTTTCGGGTTATTGAATTTAAAAATTATAATCCCGTCTTCGATTTTTGATTCGTATGACATAACTGCACCTCTGAAAATATTTATATATTTAGTGATCTAATACAGGGAGTAACCAGAAATCCCCCTTTAAGC
>DINC01000363.1:1125-4949 GCA_002425885.1 Spirochaetia bacterium UBA5550
GAAAGATTTATAATTAATTGATATAAGGATAGAGATTTTTAAAGCATTTTAATGGAGTTTTTCCATCTCCGGTATTTAACATTCTGCTAAATTAACAAACAATATTAATTCAGGTAAATTGCCTTTCAAAGACCAAACTCAATATATCCAGCGGCCTTGCCTAACCGTTTCCCCACCCTGCCCAGGTCATACATTGAGCGGATACGCCCCTCTCTGCGGAGCTTCATAATCAGGTCAACAGTGACATGGCCGAGCCCCGGTACACGGAGAAGCTCCATGGGGTCAGCTTTATTTATGCTAAGAGGAAAAAACTCCGGGTGGTTTTTTGCCCATACTTCTTTAGGGTCAGCGTCAAGGGGGAGCTGCCCGTTGCCGTCAAAAGATATCTCGTTTTCATTGAACCCGTACTTCCGGAAAAGGAAATCTGTCTGGTAGAGTCTATGCTCGCGGGTAAGCATCTCTTCATTTGTAAGAGGGGAATTCTCCCCCGGAAGCCCGCTGTCCCCTGCCCCCCTCTGGTACGCGCTGAAATAGATTCTCTGGAGATTCAGCCGTTTGTAGAGCGCCCATGAATATTTTACAATTTCGCTGTCTGTCTCACCGGATGCTCCCACAACGAACTGGGTAGTCTGCTTTACCCTGCTGAACTTCTCACCACGCGCGGTGAGTCTGCTTATCAGTTTAAGGGGATGAATGACATCATTGATATAATCTTTCTCTTTTGTGAGGATCCTGAAGTTCTTTTCACCTGGAGCTTCAATATTTACTGAAACTGCTGTGGCCAGGGACACAGTCTCCTCAATTGCTGCATCGGATGCTCCTGGGATAACTTTTAGATGCATGTACCCTTTAAACTGTTCTCTCTTGCGGAGTATAGCCGCGACATTATTGATCCTCTGCATGGTACGGTCCGGAGTACCAGCCACTCCGCTTGTGAGGAATAGTCCTGAAACAATCCCCCGCCTGTAATAGTCAAGAAAAACCTTAACAATTTCATCATCATAGAGAGTGCATCTTCTGCTGTCAGTACCGGTGCGAAGGGGACAGTACCTGCAGTCATTGACACAGCTGTTTGAGACCATGGTTTTGAAGAGAAATGTGGTTCTGCCGTCAGGGAGAGCCACCGGATATATCCACCTGTTATCGTCGGAGCGGTGCCTGTGATCTTCAGACTGTTTTGTTCCGCATGCACAGGCGAGGTCATACTGCGAATCCTGTGAAAGGATGCGAAGCTTCTCCTCTGTATCGGGCTTTTTATGTACACTAATCATAAGATTACTATACAGATGTAGCGTTTAATTGCAAGAAAAAAATATGAAAAAATTCATGCCCTTAAAGACGGGCATCTCTCATTTCTGTTTCAATTCATCACTGATAATACGGAGTTTATATAACCGGTTCTCTATTAACTCAACTGCAAGGTCATAATCCTCAGGATTATCAAAGCCCTCCCTCAGGTTCATGACTGCATGCTCCTTCAGAGGTGTACCCCCTGTGTATGATACGCCCCCGAGCTGCGTGATATTCTCCGCTGTGCCGGGTGAGCTGCCCGACATGTCCCAGTGAGGTATTCCAAGTATGGTAACGCAGCTGTTGAAAATATAGTATACGGGGAGTATGCATGATGAAACACAACCTGTTGCACAGCTCTCCCTCTGTATCCTGTTTTTCAGTCTCCTAATATCATCCAGGGCTTTTTCATTAAGCACTACAAGTTTATCCGTATCATTCGCTGTCATTGCGGAGGTATCTGCCGGGATATCAAGTTCAGGATTTTCAGCCATGGCAAGAAATATACTCTTCGCAGAGAAATCCCTGCGGTAGTTCTCATTGATGAGATCGAATTTAACATTGCCCCGGAATTCATAGCTGAGATTTTTCCGCAGACTTCTCTGGAGAGTTTTACTTTCAATGCTCACTCTCCTGTCATCAGCGGATATTGTGAATGCAATGGGCTCTTTGTTGAACTCCCTGAAATATTTATCAACTACACTTTTTATTTCCGGGTCGGAGGAGTTAAGCAGCTCATCCGGTATCTCTATGGCTCCCTGCAGAAGTTTCGGTTCTCCTGAGGGATGTCCCACAAGATCAGGGTGATTTTTTTTCTGTACAGTGGGGCTCCATAAATCAACAGTGTGCAGTATCATATCAAAATGTTTGCTGTTTACATGAATCCGCAGTGTGGCAGGCGTGTTGAAATAATAGAATCCGAGAAGTTCCGCCTTGAGATCAGTTTCACCGGATCTGGAGAGTGTGCCCGCATAATCCTTATCCGGGGATTTACCTTCATGAGCTTTCTCCAGGTAATTCTTTATTATATCTTCATCATTAAATTTTTCACCTGTTACAACGAATCCCCACCTGCTGCCGTAGAGCATCTTTTTCCAGTAGCCGTACTCCCCTCTGCTGTTACGGCCCTGCACACGGAGTTCCCGCTCAGCATTTCCTCTGCCGGTTAATACTATGGTGATTTTTGATGTTATTGCTGCTTTTCCGCTCCCCCCTTTTGAAAACAGTTCACTGACAGGTTCCTGCTCTCTCCAGCCCGGGAGCGGGTGTGTGCGGATTGATGTCATAAGCGGCGCGATCTCATCATCCACTGTACGCTTACCCCTGTCATATGTAAACCGCAGAGCCGGGCAGCCTCCGTCCAGTTCGAAGTCGTACATCCTTGTATACATTCTCCCGGTTTTATTGATCACAAAGATTACCGATGCCGAAGCGCACATATTTTCAATGATGAACCTCCCGCGCTCAGGAGAAGTAATTGCCTTCCCCCAGGACGCGGGGAGCCCGGTGTCTGTGAAGCGTATTTTCTGACCGTCGGGGGTAACGGCATAAATGGTAGCGGTAAAGCCGAACTCTGTCTTGTTGCCGTCTATATCCTCCCAGTACGTCACAATATCCTTTTCGTGCATGGGGGTCTTCCGTTTCCATGGAGCGGTCATTGTACTGAATGCGAAGCACCAGGTTTTGTTTTCCGGGAGATAGAGAGTGTCCGCGAATGGGGCTCCGGTCTCATCACGCCAGTGTGTCTCCTCAAAGTATGTGGGCTGCCATAAGTAGAATCTCCCCCTGTCTGACACAGCGGCAAGCATAGTCCCTTCGGTGGAAAGTTGAGTTATCCTGTGACCGTCTTCAAATGATTCAGGGTGTTTCCCGTAAGGGAGGCCGGTTTTATTAAAAAGCTGCCACTGGCCCGTTACGCCGGTGTTCTTTGTGTTGGGTTTAATCCAGATCCTTCCATCTTTAAGGGCATAAAGATATTCATAGGAGAATCCATGTTGAAGATCCCTGAGCCATATATCATCCGGGAGTTCCTCTGCTGTTGTAAATGCCGGGGAACATAGCAGCAGCAGAGTAAACATAAAATATAAATGACGGATACTTTTCATGCCACATTTATATTTTCCCCGGCGGAGGGGTCAAGCATCTTTAAGCAGTGCGCGGGGTTACGCTACTTCACACCCTTCTTCGCAAAAAAATCCCTGTACTCTTTATCGCTCCCCATGATATGATTAACAAGCCAGTCTTTCAGAAAGCCTATAAGGCTCAGAGATATTGAAGTTTTACCAGCCATCACCTGGTCATAGTAGTCCTGAACTTTCGCCACAAGTGCGTCGTGCTCCTTTTTATGTTTTTCATAGGCGGGATAGGCATACTGTATCATCATCCCCTCCTCATGTCCAAAATGAAACACGGTATATTTTACAAGTTCATTTAGCACCTCTGCAAGCACAGCCTGCTGAGCGCCCACAGTTATGCTCTCATGCAGGCTGTTCGCAAGTGCTACGAGCTTTTTATGATCATTATCAAAGAGTTCA
>DINC01000363.1:4985-5164 GCA_002425885.1 Spirochaetia bacterium UBA5550
CAAATGCCATATATTTCTCCTTATATTCTCAAAGAAAGTAAACAACTATACACATGTCAATTATGATCAAAAAAAAACATTCGGCAAAACCTTAAGACATTATTAACCGAAGAATCCACATGAAAAGAATCCGTTAGAAGTGCAATAACTTATATTTAAACAAACTTTTAATTTTAACA
>DINC01000202.1 GCA_002425885.1 Spirochaetia bacterium UBA5550
TTTTTAATTTTTTTTCAAACTATTTTTTGACTTTTAATTTTATTATACTATTTTCACAATAGAAAAAAGCCTTTACATTTTAATATATCTGCTAAAGATATTCTTTTTTTTATAAAAGGGGAATCAGCTCTTTATCAGAAGCTGTTATTCCACAAAATCTGCCCCTTTTTTTTAACAACCCTCGTGTATTTTATTCAAGCTCGCAGGGGATCTGTCTCAAACAGTGTTTAGAAACACATTATTCTTAAAATATTATCTGACTGATTAATTTAAGGAGAGTAAGTTAATGGGTAAAAGAGTGTACAGTTTTGGCGGAGGTGCTGCCGAAGGAAGTGCGGATATGAAAAACCTTCTCGGAGGCAAGGGCGCCGGTCTTGCAGAGATGTCAAACCTGGGGGTTCCTGTTTCGGCTGGTTTCACAATTACAACAGAAGTATGTACAGAATACTATAAAAATAAGAAAGCGTTTCCTGCCGGGCTTGATAAAGATGTAGAAGCTGCTTTGAAAAAAGTGGAAAAGGTAATGGGTTCAGTTTTCGGAGATTCTGATAATCCCCTTCTTGTATCTGTAAGATCCGGAGCGAGAGTTTCTATGCCCGGTATGATGGATACAGTTCTTAATCTTGGACTCAATGATTCTACAATTAAAGGTATAATCAAAAAAACAGGTAACGAACGGTTTGCATGGGATTCATACAGACGTTTTATTCAGATGTATGGGGACATCGTTATGGGCCTCAAGCCTGAACATAAGGATGAAATAGATCCCTTTGAAGAGGTAATGGACAAACTGAAACATACCAAAGGGTATAAATCGGACCTTGAACTTACAGTTGATGATCTTAAAGAACTGGTAACGAAATTTAAAGCTCTTATCAAGACAAAGATTAAAAAGAATTTTCCTGATGATCCGAAAGAGCAGTTGTGGGGCGCCATCGGGGCGGTTTTCGGCTCATGGAATAACGAAAGGGCTATCCTTTACAGGAAGATGAACGGTTTTGATGATTCATGGGGCACAGCGGTAACGGTTCAGTCCATGGTATTCGGCAATATGGGTGATCAGTGTGCCACAGGTGTTGCTTTCACACGGGACCCTTCTACTGGTGAGAAGAGTTTCTATGGCGAGTATCTTATTAATGCTCAGGGGGAGGATGTTGTTGCAGGTATCCGTACTCCTCAGCAGGTAACGGTTAAAGGTTCCCTGAAGTGGGCAAAAGAGAATGGCGTATCCGAGAAAGAGAGGAAGGAGAAATTTCCTTCTCTTGAAGAGTATATGCCTAAAGCATATAAACAGCTTCAGGATGTTTACATGAAGCTTGAAAAGCATTATAAGGATATGCAGGACATAGAGTTCACAATCCAGAACGAGCAGCTCTGGATGCTGCAGACAAGGTCAGGTAAGAGAACTGCTACTGCTGCTGTTAACATTGCTGTTGACATGGTTAATGAAAAGCTTATAGATAAGAAAACCGCAGTTCTCAGAGTTGACCCTGCTTCACTTGATCAGCTGCTTCACCCCACATTTGATCCAAAGGCAAAGAAAGAGGTTATTGCTAAGGGTCTCCCTGCATCACCGGGAGCGGCAACAGGTAAAGTTGTATTCAATGCCGAAGATGCTGATGAATGGACTCAGAAAGGTGAAAAGGTTATACTTGTAAGGATTGAAACTTCTCCGGAAGACCTTAAAGGTATGAACGCTGCACAGGGTATACTTACAGCACGCGGAGGTATGACCTCTCACGCTGCGGTTGTTGCGCGCGGTATGGGTAAATGCTGTGTTTCAGGGTGCGGAGCTCTGGAGATTGATTATGTATCAAGAACATTCAAAGTAGGGAGCCTTGTTGTTAAAGAGGGGGACTTTATCTCTCTTGATGGATCTACCGGTGATATTATGCTCGGCAAGGTCCAGACAGTTGACGCCAAGCTTTCAGGAAATTTCAGTACTATAATGAGTTGGGCGGATGAGTTTAAAAAACTTACTGTAAGAACAAATGCAGATACACCTCATGACGCTGAAGTTGCAAAAAAATTTGGCGCGCAGGGTATCGGTCTTTGTAGAACCGAGCATATGTTCTTTGAAGGTGACAGGATCAAGGCTGTGCGTGAGATGATCCTTGCAAATAATGTTGAAGAGAGAAAAAAAGCTCTCAAGAAACTCCTGCCGATGCAGAAAAAGGATTTCCTCGGCATACTTAAAGCCATGGAAGGTTATGGTGTAACAATCAGGCTGCTCGATCCGCCGCTTCATGAATTTGTCCCTCACGATGAGGCTAACCAGCAAGAGATGGCCAAGGAGCTGAATAAAACTATTGAAGAGGTTAAAGCAAAAGTTGAAGCTCTTCATGAATTCAATCCGATGTTAGGACACAGAGGCTGCCGTCTCGGTATAACTTATCCTGAAATTACCGAGATGCAGGCACAGGCTATTTTCGAGGCTGCCTGTGAACTGAAAGCTAAAGGTGTTGATGTTAAGCCTGAGGTTATGGTTCCGCTTGTAGGTACAGTGAAAGAGTTTGAGGCCCAGAGAGACCTTATTGTTGCAGTAGCTGAAAAGGTAATGGCTCAGAAGAAAATTAAGGTTGATTATCAGGTTGGTACAATGATTGAGATTCCGAGAGCATGTGTTGTGGCTGATGAAATAGCTGCACAGGCTGAGTTCTTCTCTTTCGGTACAAATGACCTTACTCAGATGACTTTCGGTTACAGCAGGGATGATGCAGGCGTTTTCCTCCCTGAATATGTTGATAAGAAGATCCTGCCGAATGATCCCTTCAGGGTTATTGACAGAGGTGGAGTTGGCCAGCTTGTAAAAATGGCTGTTGAAAAGGGAAAATCCGCGAGGAAAAACCTTAAGCTCGGCATATGCGGTGAGCATGGCGGGGATCCTTCGTCAGTTGAATTCTGCCATATAGTTGGTCTTGATTATGTGAGCTGTTCACCTTTCAGGGTGCCT
Organism: Spirochaetia bacterium UBA5550; assembly: GCA_002425885.1. GTDB lineage: Bacteria > Spirochaetota > UBA4802 > UBA4802 > UBA5550 > UBA5550. The sequence continues at coordinate 2,954 of DINC01000202.1, forward strand.
ATTGCAAGACTTGCGGCTGCTCATGCTGCAATTTTGAACACCGAATCCAAAAAAAAGTAACAGTTTACATAAATTTATAAAAAAGAGCGGCCCTTAGGGGCCGTTTTTTTTGATTAAATACTGATGGTGATTAAATAATTATTGAAAATATCATTTGCGGTATAAAACTGATTACATGCACCATCAAAAATCGATAATTTTGTAAAATTCATTTACAGTATTTTGGGGTTAAATTAGAATTTCTCAAACTGTTGTATAAATCAGGAAGGTAAATAATGAAGAAATTGATTTTAATATTTCTTGTTCTTTTTATTAGTTCATCTGCATTCGCTGCGTATGATAAAGCACTGTCTCTATATCAGGAGAATAAGTTTCAGGAGTCACTTGCAATTTGTGCTGAGGATCTTGTAATGGCCGATGATTTTAAACCCGGTACTCAAAATTATAAAATCAGGTATCTTGCAGCTCATAATCACTGGAAACTCGGGAATATTGAGTCAGCTTCAATACATTTCAGAAAATGTATGGCCATTGATAAAACAAAGATTGACTCCTATATTGACCTATCAATGTTATTAATAGAAAAAAGAAAATTCTCAGCGGCAGGTTCTGTTATAGAAGACGGACTGAAAGTGAAAGAGGATGCAATGCTATTCTGGCTTCTCGGTAAAATTGCTATTGAAAGAAGAGATTACCAGCGGGCAAGAACCCTGTTTGAACGGGCTAACGGCATTGACCCTGAGTTCTATGTGTCATATAATGATTTGGGGATTGCTCTCATGAAATTAGGTAAATATGGAGATGCTAACGCGGCTTTTTCTGTTGCCTACGCGATAAAACCTGATTCGGCTGAAATTAATAATAATATGGCTTACTCCCTCTACAAGATGGAGAAAAAAAATGAGGCCCTGCATTATATTAAGAAAGCCATGGAGCTCGCCTCAGGTAATGAATCAATTAAAACTCTTGCTCAGAAAATTGAAAATAAATAATGCAGGTTAATATAAATGGCAATATCAGATAAAATCAGAGATTCAATAGAAAAATCCTCATGGATAAGAAGGATGTTTGAAGAGGGGACTAAACTTAAAGCAGAGTTCGGCGCTGATAATGTTTACGATTTCAGTCTTGGTAATCCGGATCTTGAACCACCTGCGGAATTTTTTAATGTTCTCGAAAAAATATCATCATCACGTGTTACCGGAATTCATGGATATATGCCGAATTCAGGTTTTACAGATGTCCGGAATAGTGTAGCAGAGAAGATAAAAAAAGAACATAAACTGGAGATAGGCGGAAATTCGGTAATAATGACATGCGGTGCCGCAGGCGGTATGAATATTATAATGAAGACCATCCTTGACCCGGGTGATGAAGTTATAGTTATCAAACCTTTTTTTGCTGAGTATGGTTTCTACATTACGAATCATCAGGGAGTAATGGTTCAGGTTGAATCATCGCCGGATTTTTCTATAAATATTGACAACATTAAAAAAGCAATAACAGATAAAACAAGGGGAGTGATTATAAACAGCCCGAACAATCCCACAGGAAAAATTTATTCAGAATCTGACATAGAAAACCTTGGGGCTCTTTTGTCATCAAAAACTCCCTCCGGCAGGCCGATATTCCTGATTGCTGACGAGCCGTACAGGGAAATAGCCTATGACGGAAAAGCAGCTTCTCCGGTTCTGTCAAAATATAAAAACGCGTTTGTAGTGAACTCCTATTCCAAATCTTTATCTCTCCCCGGAGAGAGAATTGGATATGTGGCTGTTAATCCGCAGATGACAGACCATGATCTTGTTTTAGGTGGATTAAACCTGTGCAACAGAATTCTCGGTTTTGTAAATGCTCCCGCATTAATGCAGAGGATTGTTGCACAGTTGAATGATGTTTCTGTTGCGGTGGATGTTTATAAAAATCGCCGGGATATATTCATCAAAGGATTAAGGGATGCCGGATATACTTTTACTGATCCTGAAGGCGCATTCTATCTATTTGTAAAAACTCCTACTGATGATGACGTCAGTTTTGTAAGACACCTTCAGAAGTATAATATTCTGGCAGTACCTGGAACCGGCTTCGGCGGTCCCGGTTATTTCAGGCTTGCTTATTGTGTTTCTGAAAAAATTATTGAAAGGGCAATCCCGAAATTTAAAGAAGCATTGAGTACTTATAAAGGGTGATTATTCATCATCCTTTATACGCGCTTTTAACGCTGTTTTATTCACAGGAATGGTTATATTCTCCCCCTGTTCATCATCAATCATGTTAGTCTTCGGACCCTCCTGGCCGCTATACGGGAGGGTATTTATCTTTACATTTATATTTTCAAGAAGCAGCTGAAGCTTCCTGTCGTTAGGGTCCTGCTGAATCGCCTTTTCATAATTAATTTTAGCATCTTCATCTTTCCCGGTTTTTTCATAAGATATTCCAAGATACATGTAGAGAAGTGATGTGTTTACATTAAGCTTATTTGCTTTCTCAAGATAATCGACGGCTTCTTTATACTTGTCATTGAAAAACATCAATGTTCCCATCTGGTAAAGAACCTGGGGATTATCTTTCTGGAGCTTTAATGCTTTATCGAGGTATGTGAAAGCATTGTTCATATCCTGAAGTGTTATATATAGAAGTCCAAGTTTATAGTTTCCTTCAAAGTTATCAGTATCAATAGTAAGGATNNGTTCATCCCATTTTTTGTTTTTTTCAAGCCGAAGGGCTTCGCTCTGATAGTATTTATCTTTGAATGAGAGCTGGTCATTAACGTAGTTTTTTATTGAATCATTATATGGGGCATATTTTTTAAGTTCAAAGATATTTTGAATCTCTTTATTATATTCATTAACAGATTCAGCATATTCAAGATTTTTAATAATTGATAAAACTTTAGCATTCCTCTGTATAGCAGATTTCAGATCTGAATAAAATCTTAAATCTGAATCACTTATAGAAATCTTGAACCAGTCAGGTGTAAACTTCAGATAATAATCAAGGAGTGCAGCGGGGAGAAGCATGTGACCGCTTTCATTAACCGGGCGCTGGTTTGCTGAAAGCATATTCATCAGTGTATTAAGCTCAGAGTAGAGAATATTATTAAGGCAGTGAAAATCATTATAGAAGATTCCCCCTGCACCGGTATTTTCGGAATATAGGGGAGCTATTCTTTTAAGTGATTCAGCGTTTATTTTCAGGGAATCCTGATTGCCGGATGATAAAACAAGGAGTATATCCGAGAAGAGATATACAGTGTGAAACCTGAATTTATTACTGAGCTGACTAAGTGAATTTTTAAGCATTTCATCACTTGCAAATTTCATGTCAAAGATAACAGCGTAAACGCCCTCTTCTGACATCTGCTTTTTTATAAGATCATAATATTCTGAGGAAGACTTGAAAGAGTGAATTGTCTGATCCGGTATATTCGGTGAATCAAGGATCAGATGAAATTTCTTTTTATTAGCCAGAAGAAAATTTAGAAGCTCCTGCTGTAAAGGGGAGTATAACTGATTTCCTGATATGGGGAGCCTGTTGTTGTCAATAAGTTTAGAAGAAAGTGTATCTATACAAAGCATCTCCGGCATAAGTGAGTATACCGGATTGCGGAAAAATTTCTGGTTGCTGTCAATAACAAGAGTGGAAGTGTTTTCCTTTGCATAAAGTGCTGCTGCCGCAGCTCCCCGTTTCAGATTTTTAATATTGCTGTCTGACAGGTAGAAAGCAGGATTTCCGTAAATTTTGATTACCCCTTTTTCAGAAATATAGGGCAGGTTAAAGTTTGTTTTCTGAAGCAGTTCGAAATTTTCACTGCGGGTGAAAAAGGGTTTATCTGATAAAGGTATCTTAAAATAAAGATGAAGCAGCAGTACAGCAGGTATAAAGACAAGAGTGAAAACAAAATAGGCAAATTTTTTCAGAGGATTAATTTTAAGGTTAAAAAGAAATATCCCCGGAATCAGAATATTGAGAATTGCAATTATATACAGAATTATATAAAAAAGAATATTTGTTTACTGGAGAAAAGATATAGATAGAATAACAGGAATAGGAAGAATATAAAGAGANNCAATTATTATGATCGTATTTAGAGAGAATATTCTCAAAGGTCTGCCTTAAAGAAAAACCGTAAATTGCCGGGGGAGCAGCGGCAATTGCATAAGCAGTTGTCAGTGAAATTTTATCTGAAAAATAAAATAACAGGAAGAGGTAAGCCAGAAAAATTACAGGGAAGAGCATTTCGCTGTATACATACCAGAAGGAGGGTTTCTTCAGTTTCCCGGCAAAATATCCCGCTGCCATTGCAAGAAAAACAACTGAAACATATATCTGTCCGTGAAAATAGTTGTTTCCATAAAATTTTACCAGTACCAGATGCCCCAGAAAAATATAGGTTATAATATATGTAAAATTCAGATAAGTATAAAAAAGATCATCTCTTTGAACCTGATCGTCAGGTTCTATAACAGCATCATCAAGATACTGTTTTGCAAAAAGCGGCTCAGGGTTAAATTTCTTATTAATAAAAATCATAATAAGAAAAAGCAAAAGAGTAAGCACCGGGAAAAAGGGCATGATTTGATTAATATGGAAAGAAAAGAAAAAACTCTGCGATGCAATAATCAATCCTGCAGAGATGGAAAGGAGCATAGATAAAATATACTTGGATAAAAGGTTTTTTTCATCCAGAAAGTCACCGGTGGAGATGTTAAGAAAATAACTGTTAAGAACTCCGCTGAAGAATCCGGGAAGAATAATCATTAAAGCAGCCAGGTATCTGTTGTAGATATATATGTTCAGATTTGAAAGGAGGTCATTAAACATAATTCCTTTTAAAAAATAGAACGAAACTGCGGTGCTGAAAAGAAGAGCGAAAATTATATTTATAATAATTGATTTTTTAAGGAGTGAGTAGAAAAATCTGCCGGATATATTCCCCGCGAAAAAAGAGATAATTGCAATTATCAGAACAATCGATGTAACAGGATA
>DINC01000201.1:0-12796 GCA_002425885.1 Spirochaetia bacterium UBA5550
GCTGTAATCTCCTGAATAACCCAAATCATACGATTACTGATGTCATTATCTGTACCAATACTACCTATCAATAAATCCGGATAATATAAAGAGAGATATAAAATCACAGTTGATGATATTATAGCGAACCTGAATAATCCTTTGTTAAATTTAAGCAATCTATTCTTTAATACAAGAATCCGATCCGCAATGAATGGCATTGAAATCATAAATGGTAACACCGAGAGTTCCCTTATAACCAGGAAAACACGGGACGATTCATAATCATTCACAATCATACCTGAAAAAACAGCAGCAGTATCCCCGGTGACGTATAGCAGGGCTGACACGGCTACAATAATATGACTGATAATTACTTTATTGCCGGTAGTGATATAAATATAGATAAATTTGATTAAAGAGAAGAATGTAAATCCTGAAAGAAATATGGAGATACATATATACATCGCAGGGATGTTATTCCAGTTATTCATCAGAATAATAAAAAGCTTAAAAAGCGCTCTGTCAAGAAAAAATAATTATGAAGATAAACATTGAGCAGATTGATTACAAATTCTAATTCTATTGACAAAGACTCTCTATTTTATTCTGTTGTATGCATAATAATAAAGGAAATCAATTATGGAAAATGGAATAATATCATATTCAGATAAAAAACTCACAGTCCCGGATAAGCCTGTAATCCTTTACATTGAAGGTGACGGGATCGGCCCTGAACTCTGGCAGGCAACACGCCCGGTGCTTGATTCAGCTGTTCATAAAGCTTATAACGGCAGCAGAGAGATAGAGTGGAAGGAAACACTCGCTGGCGGGAAAGCATTCGAAATGACCGGGGATTACCTCCCTGCCGAAACCATAGCAATGATAGAAAAATACAGAGTAGCAATCAAAGGGCCGCTTATGACACCCGTAGGCGGAGGGATAAGAAGCATCAATGTTGCACTGCGGCAGAAATTTAAACTCTACGCATGCATCCGCCCTGTAAAATATTTCAGAGGTGTTCCGAGTCCTGTTAAAAGACCTGATGCAGTAGATATGATTATATTCAGAGAGAACATGGAGGACCTTTACTCCGGAATCGAATGGAAATCCGGTACAGAGGACTCAGCAAAAATCTTATCCTTCCTGAAAGATAAGATGAGCATCAACCTCCCTGCTGATTCAGGAATCGGTGTAAAGCCTATTAGCGAGGGACATACAAAAAACATCGTGCGCAAAGCAATGGAATATGCTATTGAGCATCACCGTAAATCAGTTACAATTATGCACAAAGGAAACATCATGAAATTCACTGAGGGAGCATTCCGTGACTGGGCATACGAAGTCGCACTTGGTGAATACAGGGAACATGTAGTAACTGAAAAAGAACTCAATGCCGGTGCAGATTCATCAGGTAAAGTAATTGTGCGTGACAGGATTGCTGACAACATGTTTCAGGAGATTATAATAAAACCTGCAATTCATGATGTAATAATCGCGCCGAACCTGAATGGCGATTATATCTCTGACGCGCTCGCAGCACTGGTGGGCGGACTCGGCATTGCACCCGGCGCGAATATTGGTGATGACTACGCAATCTTTGAAGCTACACACGGCACAGCGCCTGACATTGCGGGCAAAGATATGGGGAATCCCGGCTCGCTGATACTCTCAGGTGAGATGCTGCTGCGGTTCCTCGGATGGGATAAAGCTGCGGAACTGGTGCTGAGCGCTTTTGAAAAAACGATAAGTGAAGGCAGAGTCACGGGAGATCTCGCAGCGCAGATGTCCGGAGTTAAATCTTTAAGCTGCTCAGAGTTCAGTAAAGCTGTAATAGAAAATATCGGATAGCATCAGAAGATCCGGCTCTTCATCGCAAGCGGGCGTGCCGGATCTGTAACGGCATTTATCTTCACAGCATAGGATGTCCGTGCCGCTATATCCTCATCAGTTATAAGATGAACATCAAGGAGTCCGCCGGTACTGTACCCTGTACGGAGATAGTTCATCTCCGCAAGGCTCAGGCTCCACCCTTCAAGCCATAGAAGAAGTCTTTCGCGTTGTTCCATGGTGCCGGTGAAATGCAGAAGCAGGTCAAGATCGCTGCATGGCCCCGCTGTTCCATTAACAGTTGAACCCATAACATAAACCCCCTTTACACCGAAACGTGAAGGTTCAAGCTGCGCTGCTATCTGCTCAGCCATATGCATACGCCAGCGCCAGAAATCATCAGACTGAGGTTCAACCTGTTTCGGTTTAATAACCCCGGATTCAACTGAAACTGCCGCTTCGGTAAAATAAGCCACGGCCTCACCAAGATCGGCATTGAGAAGAATTTTCAATATTTCTCCCCCTGTGCGCCTCGGCACATCTATCACCCGTATAACATCTGAAAGGTGATCATACTCCGGTAAAACATCCGGGAGCATATTATCTGAACCGGTTAAGAAAATCTCGTTATATAACACCTCCCTGTCCTCGGGGTATAGAGGTATATAACGGATTCCGGTTTCAACAAGATCCTGAAAAAAATGAGTACCAAATGAAAGTTCAGGTGAATAAGCACCCTTTCTCGTTGAAATCTCTATAAGAACAGCGGTGTTGCAGATGTCAGCATAGGTGACCTGCACCCCTAACTTTATATCACCCCTGCTCCCCCAGCGCCCGGGCCCCATGAGTATAAACTGTTTTTTTGGTAGTATTGAATTAAGCCTGCCGACCGCTATCCCCACCTCGGCAAGCAGTGTACGGTTTTCAAGCTCACTGTATTTAGCAGGATTAACCCATACAATATGAGTTATATCCTGCACCCGTCCGTTCGAAATAAATCGCTTCGCATTAAAAAGTATTTTGTTTTCCTCAATATCATGAGGTATTGCACTTGGAGCAGCATCAACGTCAGAATTCTGCGGCCTGCACTGAAGCAGATAGAAATTATTTCCGTCAGAGGCAAACTCAATATCTACCGGCATGCCGAATCCCTCCTGCAGAGTCTGAACAATGGCATGCACCTGTTTCACAAACGGCGTCCTTGTTATAACTCCCTCAAATGTCATAAGGAGATCATCTTTACTGCAATTCAGATCAAAACGGGACGACGTATATATATGCCCGTCTCTGTACACTGATACCATCTGGTGGATATTCGGAATCTCTTCGCCGTACTCTTTCAGAAGTTCCGACAGTGGGATTGTTTCAAAACAGTTTTTATTCAGATTGATCACATCAATCCATGATGGGGAGTAGTGCCTTATTTCCTCGGGGCTGACATTTACCCTGAGCGCAGGCTGTCCCGGAGATATCATCACAGGGTAATCATTGCTGACCCTGTCAACCGCCCTTGTACCGAGGCCCGGCACAAGGCGTATGAGCCCGTCTTCACGCTTGAGCCTTGGTGACCAGCGGAACTCATTATTGCTGAAGGCTATACCTGCAAAGGCCGGGAAAAAATATCCCCCCGCTTTTACCCCCACAACCTCCTGTATCATAATCCCCATCTCTTCATGAAGATCGATAAGCCCCCGTTCCGACCGGTAAATTATAGGATCAGGTGCGAAAAGTGATGCGTAAACTTCAGAGATCGCGTCCAGCAGAGCATTAAACCGTGTCTCCCTGTCACCCTGATTGGCAAGGAAAAGACTTTTATATTTCCCTGAAAAAGCTGTGCCCACCCTGTCCTCAAGAAGGCTTGAACTGCGGACAATAATCGGATTCTCCCCCAGTTCATCAAGTGCGCTCAATATACCTTTTTTAATTTCAGATGGGAAATGAGCATTCTTGAAAAGCTGAATAATGTTGGGGTATTCTATCCGTATCTGCTCAGGATCTTTGTACTTCTGTTCATTAAGCTCTTCAAGGTCATTATAACGGAGAAATTCAGTGAGAGAATCTGCGGTGATGTACCATGTCGCGGGAGTCCGGACATTATTAAAAAGATCGCTCCCGTCAGCTGCCTTAAGTAATATGTGCTTTGCCATGAAAAGACCGGCGCTCTTACCGCCAAGCTTGCCGTTGCTTCCGGCATGATGAATTATCCGTGTAGTAAGTTCGAAGAAGTCATTTACCTCAAGATGCTTCTTCGCGATATTTATAAAATCGGTGCTGTCTGAAAAAAATCTGCGGATAAGGGAAATTCTGAGCCACTTCTCCGTGGAAGCGGCAAGGGCCATATCACTACCGGTCATAACCCGATAGCGCTGTATGGCATCAATTATTTCATTCAGTCTCGCGCTGCCTGAATCGATTGTCTTAACAAGGAAGCCGGTTTTATTTTCATTAATCCACTTCTGGATACATGACATGATCTCATTGTCGCTGAGGTTTTTTGATGCAGTAATAAAAACCTGGTCGCTTGTCTCAAGTATACGGTCCCTTGACTGCTTCAGGCTCGGGCTGTTTGATTCAATCAGATTATCCGCGTCACTGCGGGTAAAATCAGAACCATATTTATTCAGCAGGAGTTTTGCGTCCTTTATCCCGTTCCAGAAAAGATGGTAAATCATTTTTCGCGCCATAAGATGATAAAGGTTCTCATCTGTCCTACGGAGGAGCCCGGTTATGACCATCCATTCACGGTTAGTCTTGTCCGTTAGATCTTTCCCCGCATTTTCGAGTTCACGAAAGAGGAGTTGAAGTTTGCGGTGAAAAATCGTCTGGCTTATGCGGTCAGCAATAGTGGCAATGAGCTTGCGCTCTTTTTCAAGAAAATACCCGGTTTCAGAGGGGGTGACTTCCTGTGTGTATGATACTTCAATAAAGCCTGTAACTTTCTCTTCAATTCTTATTTCAGCAATATCAGCCCATTCTGTAGGAGTGTAACTCTCCTTTTTATATTCTATCCCCTGGAACAGGATGCGGGCCTGGCATATCTCCGGATACTGCCAGCCTGACGGAATTATATCAATAATCGACATGAACATGTCATGGAGTGAGCCGTTGTAGCAGGAGAGTATTTCTTCAACCTGATACAGACAGTTCAGCTCCTTTGCACGTTCACGGAGTATATTGATAAGCTGGTCTTTCTGCAGATTGGAATCAGTCATAACCTTTAACTGTACCTGACAGAAAAATATCCCTCAGATATCCTCTATCGAATTTTATTGACTACACCCATCCTCTTGATTTAACAGCTTTTGCAACCCTGTCAATAGCTATAACATAAGCCGCATCACGCATATAAAGTTTTTTACTCCTTGCGAGATCGCTTACCGCAAGAAAAGCGTTAGTCATCTTATTATCAAGTTTATCAAGAACTTCCTTCTTATCCCAGAAATAATTCATGTTACACTGAACCTGTTCAAAATAGCTGCAAGTAACACCACCCGCATTTGCAAGAAAATCCGGAATCATGAAAATATTGCGGCTTTTAATAACTTCATCCGCTTCGGGAGTTGTGGGGCCATTCGCTCCTTCCGCTATAAACTTAACGCGTGAATGAATTTTATTAACATTATCCTTATTAATCTGATTTTCCAGAGCTGAAGGGAGAAGAATATCCACTTCCTGCTCAAGCCATGCGTCACCCGGAAGCTGTTCGTAGCCAAGGTCGCGCGCCTTGTTCTTCTCGATTCCGCCGAACTTGTCTGTTATTGAAAGGAGTTCGTCAACATCGATTCACCTTTTCTTTCTGAATGTATAGGATGTTTTATCTGCCTGGTCCCAGCATGAAACGCAAACCACCTTCCCCCCGAGCTGATCATAAAGTTTTGCTGCGTACTGAGAGACATTACCGAATCCCTGGATACTTGCTGTAGTTCTTCCCGGTTCAACATTATGTTCGCGCAGGGCTTCTCTTAATGTGTAGATAACACCGAATCCGGTTGCCTCTGTACGGCCAAGAGATCCGCCCATACCCACGGGCTTACCTGTTATAAAACCGGGGAACTTCCCGCCATGAATTGCCTCAAACTCATCCAGCATCCAGAGCATATGCTGTGAGTTGGTCATCACGTCCGGTGCAGGGACATCAAGCACCGGGCCCAGGTTCCTTGCTATCTGACGCACCCAGCCTCTGCATATCTGCTCCTGCTCACGGGCACTGAGATGATGAGGATCGCATACCACTCCCCCCTTACCTCCTCCAAGAGGAATATCCACAACTGAACATTTCCATGTCATCCACATTGAAAGGGCACGTACAGTATCAACAGTTTCAAGAGGATGGAAACGGATACCCCCCTTTGCAGGGCCGCGCGCGTCATTGTGCTGTATTCTGAATCCTTTGAAAACCTTTACGCTGCCGTCATCCATGTGAACCGGGATTGTAAACTGGTACTCCCTCATCGGCTGTCTTAATAATTCTTTTACGCCATCCTCCAGTTCAAGCATTGATGCCACACTGTCAAACTNNGGATTTTGAGTCCATATAATTAACTCCAGAGTAAATTAAATTTTAAATATCATTTTTTGAAGGTAGAGTCCGGCAAAAGATACAATAATGTAACTTTTTTATTTTCAGCGGGATTATTTACCCGCAATGTTAAAACATTTTTGTATATATTACAGACACGTAATTTTAATTTGCAATAATAATTTATTTCTCCATAACGTATTTAAATCTTTTTATGAAAAAAATTTATTCATGTGCAAATGAACCGGTATCTATTGCAGAATAAAACCATCAGGCAGTTGTTGCGGAAAATAATATTGCAGGATTAATAAAAAAAGCCCCGGAATAGCACAACTACTGCCGGAGCTATTTTTTTTTTTAATATAAACTATATGCTACATGTGATGAATATACTGCTCTACAAGCTCCCCGATCTTATCATTTTTGCCGTAAAGCTTTTCGCTTAAGCCCTTATCCTTATAAGCCATAAGCATTGATGCCACCCCGTCAATTACCTTCGGAGAGAACACATCATCCTTCTCGAAGTGGCTCCTGAGCTGAAGGAGACATTCGGCTGACTCATAACATGAAAGCGGCAGGCCTTTAAGCTGGGCAAGCCTTCCCTTATTCTCCTCGTGGAAGATGTTAACATCAACATAAAGTTTCTCAGCCATTTCAAGGGAATTCTTCATTTCAAGGCCATGCCTTGCTCCCACACAAAGGCCTGCAAGGAGGAGGTGTATATTCGCTGAACCATCGGGACATCTGAATTCAAAAGTCTGCCTGTCGGAGAAGTCTTTCAATTCATCATCGTAGTTCGGGTTAACCTTTTTGATCATATCCTTAACACCAACCCATCCAAGGGGCACACGGATAAGAACTGAACGGTTTCTGTCTCCCCAGCATATATTTGTCGGCGCTTCCTGGTGAGGGACAAGTCTCAGGTATGATGTGGGATTTGTGTTGCCGAAAGCAGTGAGAGCGGGGGTTATATCAAGTATACCTGCAATGGCTCTCTTTGCTGTATCACTCAGCTTCCCTTTATCAACAGTTGCAGTTTTGCCTTTTTTATGGAGCTTCATGTGAATATGCATGCCGCTTCCCGCTTTACCAACAGTGATCTTCGGAGCAAAGCTGATATGTACACCATGTTTATATCCGATCATCCGGATCATCCATTTAGCAATTATAAGCTGATCAGCCGCGTCTTCAATGTATGTCGGATTGAATTCAATTTCGTTCTGCTCATAGTAGCAGTCACCCTGCGTAAAGTTACCGACTTCGGAGTGAGCATACTTAATCAGACCGCCGGCCTGTGCAATTGCCTGCATGCACTCTTTTCGTATCATCTCAAATTTGGCATAGGGCAGTGATTCATGGTAACCTTTCTGATCAGTTGCCGGGTAAAAATCATGCTTATCAGCAATTACGTAGTACTCAAGCTCACCCATCACATCAAGACTGTAACCTGTTTTATCTTCAAGGTTTTTGTGAGCCTTCATCATGATATTTTCCGGGGAACTTGCGAGGGGGTTCCCGTCCTTATCATAATATGCACATAGTATATCAAGTGTGGGAATTTCAGTAAACGGATTAAGAAAAGCTGTTTTATGCCTTGGAACCACATAGAGGTCGCTTGACTTAGCATCTATATAAGAGAAGAGGCTTGAACCATCCACCCTCTCCCCGCATGACAGAAGACTGTCGAGCTGCTGAAGGCCTGTAATTACAATGTTAAGAGTTTTAAGCTTACCGTCACCGCCCACATAACGGAAATTAAGCATCTTAATTCCATTATCAGTGATGTATTTAATGAGGTCTGCTTTTGTAAAATCTTTTGCAGGTTTTTGCAGATACTGCACAAGAGGATTAGGGCTTAATGCGATATCAGCTCCTTTCTTTGGTGCCATAAATTTCTCCAGATATGTTTAACTAATTATAAAATTATGCAGATTTAATACATTTTTGGAATAAATGAAGCGGTATTACCGTTTAGTCAAATAAAAAAATGCAAAATTGGAGAGACTACAAAAAATGTTACTTTTTCGGTTACAAAATTGTAACAAATACTTAATAACAGAATATCCGGAAAGATTTAAATAACAGCTTTATTCAGAACCTTTAAGCTGAGGTACCATAAGTTTCTTCGAGCTCTTTTATCCCACTTATTCCAAGGTAGAAAAAAACTTGCCAGAAATAATACCCGTAATGCTTATAATCTATAATTTGTCAAAAATTTACAAAATCAGAACGGTACCCCTTAGACATGAAAGATAAAATAAGACCATATATCCCCGCCCCCGGTTTCCTTACATACACACTTTTACTTATTCAGTTATGCTATTATATTATATATGTGCTAAAACAGTTACCCGGATTTTCCTTTTCCGCGCCTGATTTAATATCTATTCTTTTCAGCTTTTTTACTCTCTATCTTTTCGGAGTTGTTTGTGAATCACTGATGCCTGTAAAATTAATTGCCCGGATTCTATCACCATTAATTATCTTCACAGCATGCGGATTATACTCGTACCATCTATCCACAGGCTTCAGTCTCGACTTCGCACTTGTGAAAGATAACATAGGGATAAGTTTCTCCGCTGAAGCACTGCAGATGATGAGTGCGCCATTCAGCGGATCTGATTTTCTGTTTATTGCAGCACTGCTTACCCTGACTGTTATTCTTGAGTTCAGATATTCACTCTTTTCCGGTACAGTAAAACCGGGATTAAAATCCGGTGCCACAGCATTTGTCCTCGCAGCAATTATCATTCTGCTGCCGGTTCAGAGAGGTGACGAGTTTACTCTATTCATGAAGAGTGCCTTTACCCCTAATGAGGCTGCCGCAGCAGTCTCTGATACCGGGGGATACCCTTACGAGAGGGATAAAATTAATCTCAAATTTGCCGGGTCAGGCAGACAGGGGCAGCCGAATATTATACTTATACTGATTGAATCATTCAACGCAAACTTTGTTGAGGCGAAGGCTCCAGATGGGATTGCTTATACTCCGAACTTCAATTCACTGATAAGTAAAGGACTCTACATAGACCGCTTCTACGGGAATTCAATACAGACCTGCAAAGGACAGGCCGCTGTCTTCTATTCCATTCTGCCCGGTATAAACGGAAAAATATTTGTTGATTACCCGGATCTTAACATTACCGGGTTCCCATCCCTTCTTAGAGATTCAGGTTATCACACAATATTCTTTCAGGCATTCCATAATCTGAAGTTCGATAACACAACGCATAACATGCATAAAGCGGGATTTTCTGTTGTTAAATCATACGCGGAGTTCCGGAAAAAAGAGGACAGGCCGTATATATGGGGATGGGGAGTTGAGGATAAAATTTTTTATGAAAGAGCATTTGAACTCCTTGACGCTGAACATGCGAAGAATCCCGGCAAACCGCTGTTTGCCTCACTTATGACTGTGGGCACACACATACCATGCGACGGGATGCCTGTTGAGAGCAGAACAATCTACAAAGACCCTAAAAACATAAAAGAGAAGTACTCAAACGCACTGCGTCTCAGCGACAGCCAGCTCCCGGGGTTCTTTGAGCTTTTGAAACAGAGAAAGTATCTTGAAAACACAATAGTGATCATTACTGCTGATCACTCATTCCCCATGAAAGAGCACGGCCTTTACAACAACGAAATATGCTTCTATGATGAAGCTTTCCGCATACCTTTTCTTGTTATATGGGATGGTGTGATTAAACCTGAAAGAGTTAACAATACAGCATATTCACAAATTGACATTGGACCGACTATTGCTGATCTTGCACGAATCAAAAAAGGGAGACACAATATGACGGGGATAACAGTCTTTGACAGAAAAAAAGATAACACAGTTTACCTTGTGCAGCCTTATAACGGAAAATTTCTTCAGGTGGTGAGATATCCGCTGAAATTTATTACTCATATAAAGACCGGAAAGGAGTATCTCTTTAATCTTGAGGATGACCCGAAAGAACGGTTTAATCTGATGGAAACAGGCTCCGGCATTAATGAAGCATCAAAACTCCGTGAGTCTGTAAACGCCATCTTCCTCAACCAGAAACTGATTGAAGAAAACAGAATCAGGAGGCCTTAGAACTATTACTTATACATCAAATCAAGTTCCTCTTTTGTCATTACATTGAAGAATTTATCAAGTNNCGTGTTTATCAAGTTTTGTTAATCTGAAAATATTAATAACAGCGTCACTTAAATCGTAGAAAATAAGCTTCCTGTTCTGACTATCAAGAGTTTTTAGATAATGCGCCAGAATTCCAAGAGCTGTTGAATCAATTAATTCAACAGCTGAACAATTAATAGCTATAACTTCAGTCTCATCTTTCATTATTTCTGCCCACATTGATTCAAAATAAGGCATAGTAGCGATGTATAACGCGCCATTGATATTTACAAAGGTTATATTCCCCCGCTTTTCAATATTAATTTCCATACATGCCCTCTTGTGAAAAGTTTAACATACTATTACAATAAAAGCGAATAAAGCCGCATATTTCAACAGAATTGATAAAAATAATCTATTCCCCTTTTAAAACAATACCTTTATCTCTGATCTCATTAAACAGGCCCTCCGAAGTAACTACGCAGAATGCTGAAACATCAAGCCCTGCAGACTTAAGCCCACTGGCTGCCCATGTATTGCATGTATTAAAACCATGATAATAATGCAACGATTTAAAAAAAATTACTTCACCATCCCGTTTCTTTGAAGTTTCAATCAGATCCCCCTTTTCGTCTCTCCTGAAGCTCTTATCAATATACCCGCAGAGTCTTAGAAAGCTTCCGGTGTCCAGGTCAAACTGCACAGCATAATCGGTCCAGCGTGATACATCTTCAGGTTTACTATTGAAGCCCTGTACACGCATAACACTTGATGTCGGAAGAGCAACGGCCTTAACTCCGAGACAGAACTTCCCTCCACCAGGCTTCTGGTAGTAATCCTCATCGCCCCATCCGAAGTCTATATATTTATAATCTTTAAAAAATTTCAAAGCTGTTATTTTCTCTTCAGAAAAAGTGTTAACAGGAATGATAAGGCCTGTATGAATTCCGCTGCTCATGATATACACAGAATATTGCTGTTCAGAAATTATTGTATTATGATCAATTTTATTTTCTGCTGAGGATTTGCACGAGAGTAAGAAGAAACAGAACATAATAACAGCATGAACAAAACTCCCCTTGCCCCGCTCATGAGGAAATGGGCCGGAAGATAGGGACAAAAAGTATTTCACGGAACAGTTTCCTCACTCCCCACAGTTGGTAAATCTCCAACATCTGCTGAATCTTTTCTTCTTTGTGAAAGCGCTTCAACTTCATCAGCAGAGAGAGCCCTGTCGTATATAGAAACTTCATCAATAATCCCGTCAGCATAACTACTTAATGTTGTATTAACTCTGCCTATTGTCAGATCAGCAGTACTGGTCGTATTAAGGCTACCTGTTATATCAAAACTGACATCCTCGCTCCCATTAATATATATCTTTTTTGTAGAGCCATTAAAAGTTGCTACAATATGATACCATACCCCAGAAGAAACAGAACCTGTACTATTCAAATTATCTTCTACACTTCCATTAAAACTTGTATTAAACCTGACTTTATTCCCATTGAGTAATAATGCATAACTTAAATCATTAGCGCCAGTACCCCATTTTGATACAAAATGCTGAGAAATGTCAACCCGATCAACTTTAAACCAGAGAGCGATAGTTATAGCTGTCACATCGAGACTTGCACTATCAGCAACAGTTACATAGTCATCAGTACCATCAAAGCTTAATGAATCTCCTGTAGAAAAACCTGCCATAGTACTGGTATACCATCTCCCCCCGTCTACACCAGCCCATGATGCACCTGTTATTGTTCCGTCATTTGAATTGGATGAAGAATCATCAATTGAACTGCCGCTCCCCTCATCCATATGCCACTGCGCCACAAGGCCGCTGAAACCTGAATTTTTTGTAAAGGTATTATCAAAGTCAGATGCAGCGGTTTCACCTGCTTTTCCGTAATACATATAAATAACTTTCCCCCCTGCGGGAATTGAAGGAACCTTTACCCATATTGATGCTGTTTCAGCACCTGAATTCCAGCTTTCAATCCAGTATGGTATAGATACTCCATCATAATTAAACCTTATATCATTTCCATTCGTGTCTGCATGAGTGAAAGTAAAGTTGAGACTGGAAAGAGTTACATTAACCTGGTAATCCGTCTGAGTTGATCCGTTATTTGTTATTGTTACACTCCTCCTGTAGCTCCACAGTGACCAGTCTATAACTGAAGAATCATCATCAGTTAATATGCTTAATCCCTCTCCGCAACCTGTCAGCAGTCTCACGGATATAAGAAAAACCGCTATGAGCAACAGGAGCATTATCTTCCTTCTGTAAATATACCTCATCCCGTACCGAACCTTTTTATGCACATTCCAGTCCATATTAATAAGATATATAAAAATCA
>DINC01000201.1:12827-17401 GCA_002425885.1 Spirochaetia bacterium UBA5550
CACGGAATTTGGAAGGGGTTTTTTATTTTATTCAGAGATGAAGTGCTACCATAATTTATATGAAAAACCGGCAGAAATTCCTGCACTGCTGAAGAATACATCTTTATCATAAACATAAAGATATCGTGTATTTATAAAAATTGAAGCGCTGCTGAATGTGTACTCATAACCGAGAATTGAATGGAAGGTGAATGTAAATGTTGACGCGGAAAGATCTCCATTTTCCACATCAAGGCCTGAAGCGCCAGGCTGCAATGAAAACCTGATATTTCCGCCAGGCGCAGGGAAGAGCCATACCGGCCCGAGAGAAGCAGTGGGGCCCTTCATAAAAGCATCACCACTGCTATAATAAATATAACCGCACTCAATCCTGAGCCCAGGCATCAGCAGATACCTTTCGCCAGTTATGAAATCAAGCCCCTGTTCATATGCCGCATATCCGCCATAACCATAGGGGATGGCTTCATTAACCTCTCCAATTGAATAGAACCAGCCGCCCTCAATAAAGAAGCTCCCGCCGCTCCGGAGAGGGCTTTCAGCAGGCTTTTGAACTGAAGTTTTAAGCTTCGCAACTTCCTGCTCTGTCAGTTTTTTCTCACCTGCCTCGTAGTTCTTTTTTATATCTTCAACGCTGAAATCCATCCCCATCTTTTTACGCAGGGAAATATCCTCTTTATATGTTTTTGTAACATAGAGTTTTTCAATCTCCGCGCGATTTACAGTGAATGCGCCATAGTAATTTTTAAAGACTATGCTTTTATCACTGCTGCTCTTTACCTTCCCCACAAGCAGAGTCCCGTTTTTTAATATCAGTGTATCACTCTCACCTCTGAAAGGCACAAATAAAAGAGCAACAAAAAATGCTGAGAAAAAAAATACAGAGAGAGCTCCACGATTCATAGACTAATCCTTCGTGATATTCTCGATTTTTCAATTTTTATATCACCAAATGAAGTCCGCACAGTAACAGAACTTCCTGACTCGCTCACCAGGATTCCTGTAAATATATTACCATCAATGGTATATATCTTCACCCCTCTCTTTGCTGAAGGCTGAACTACTGACTTCACAGATTTATCCCCACCGGAAATTTTCTCCTCCACTTTTTCTATCATCATGCTTATCTTCTTTTCTCTTGCCAGTCTCTGTGCCCTTTCTCCATTGTCACCCGGCAGTTTATCATTCTCCGGTCTAAACTGCACCGCATCCTTATCTGTTGAAATAAAACGTTCGCTCTCCTCCACAAGCTTTCCAAAGGCGTTATCATTCAGCATTGCGCTATTTTTCATCGCAAGCTCACGAACCTTCGCGTTTTCAGCCGAGAGCCCCCCTACAATAAAAATTCTCCTGTTGGCATCCTTAGCATATTGTGACGAAGAATTTTCCATCACTATATCCTGGTATATATCAATTGCTTTTCCTGTATCTCCAAGTTCCTCGTAAGTCCGCCCCCTGATATAACTGATGTGCGCCTTTTCACTTTGGGGTACTGTTTTCTCCACACGGTTTAAGACCTCTATGGATTCCCTGTAAGCTATAAGTTTGTAGAGCTTTTCCCCCTTCTCTATTGAATCTTTTTCATTTTTAACAACGCGCTCAATCTCTGAACGGAAACCTTCAATATAGCGGAGAAGGAGCGCTGCTGTGACAGCGACATTGATCTCTCCAAAATCCTTTATCACGCTGATATACAATTTCCTGGCATTATCAAAATCCCCCAGTATAGAATAACAGTAACCCTGATGAAGAAGCACTCCGGCATTAAGTGTTCTGTCTGCCACCCCCTCCTTCAGAATTTTACTATATTCCTCAATAGCCCTGTGGTAAAGCCTGTTCCTTTCGTAATAATACGCAGCATCAATTCCCGCTGTTTCAACCCCTCCATCCGGTTCCCTGAGAGGGGGCATCCCGATGAGATAACGTATAAAGTTAATCATATAAGCTACGGGGATCGTCGCGTATCTGTATTTAACAGGGGAAACGATATTCTCCCGTTCCAGACCCGCGAGTATTGAATTGACCCTGACCTCTGCGATATTAAGTTCTTCGTTTGAAATCCGGTTTTCGTACATGTCCTTATGAAGCCTGTATTTCATTACAAGGCCGATGTGGTCAATACTGTTGTCAGACCTGTTGCTCCGCTGCAGAAAAAGTTTTACCTCCCTCATCCTTATCTGTATATTCACATCATTGAAAAAAATAATCCCCCCCACCAGCAGAGCTGTCACTGATGTAAGCATAAGTCCGTATCTTTTACCTGAAAAGAACATACCCTACTTCAGCTCCACGATAAACACGGTGGCATCATCACGGAGCGAATCGAGATTCGCAAATCCCGCAAGCCCCCGCACAATTGTTCTCATAAGCTCATCACCGTTCAATTTATACCCGGCCCTGATAGATGAAATAAGTCTGTCCATACCGAACTCTTTCTCGTCAGGACTTCTTGCTTCGATAATCCCGTCAGTAAAAAGAACAATCTTATCTCCGGGATTAATGGTGCATTCGTGGGTCACATAAAGTTCATCCATATCACTTGATATGCCTAATGGTATACCTCCGCTTTTTAGAAGAGAAATCTCATTCTTCGCTCCCCTTATAAGAAAGGGCCTGAGATGCCCCGCATCAACGGAATAAAGCTTATTGCTGCTGTCAATAACCATGTAGAATGCTGTGAAATAAAGGGCTGAGTCCCTTTCAACTTCGGATAGAAGAGAGATAATCTCCCTGTTTACAAACCTGAAGAGCTCCGCAGGATCTCTGTATTTCATTGTATTGCGCCTGAACTTCTCCTTGATGATCATAGTAATCATCGCGGCAGGGACCCCGTGTCCCTGAACATCAACAAGGAGAAAGCCGTACGAATCATCCCCCAGGTCGAAGATATCATAGTAATCCCCGCTCACCTTTTCAGCTGCGCGGCTGAATATAGAAAAATTAAACCTGCTGTTATTTGTAATATGAGGAAATATGGCCTCCTGTACTTTTGAGGCCATCTCAAGCTCCTGATCCATCAGTTCCCTTTGATATTCCAGTGTGACAATCTTATCCTGCACTGAATCAGCCATCCTGTTGAACGCATCTGCAAGCTCGCCGATCTCATCATCCCTCTGAAGATCAGCCCTTGCGGAGAGATCGCCTCTCTCTATCTCAACGCTCTTTTCGTGCAGCATGGTGATTGGCCTCACAAAAATTCTAAAAAGAAGTATGGCAAAAAATATATGGAACAGGCCGATGGCCGTAATAATAAGTATTATTATCCTGTAAAGCTGCGTCAGCCTGTCATTAATTTCATTGAGCCTGAACTTCAGAAACAGAACTGACTTATCCAGAGTCTGCATCGAAAATGGTATATAGAATGAAATCTCAAACTTCTCCTCATCAACTTTCGAATAGAAGCGCTTACCGGTAAAATCCCTGTTCGTAACTGCACGGAGCCCGTTAAGTATGTCAGGCTGAGAAATTGAGATCGAATCGGAGGAGCGGAAGATAATCTCACCATCCTCCGAGAAGATACAGAACTCATTTGTGATCTCCTTAATTATGTCAGCGATATCCCCTGCGACTTCATCCCTTGTTAATCTGTTCTTTCCTGATGAAGAAAATCCGGCGCTATACCTGTTCAGGGTATTTATCAGTGAATCAGTTAATTCGGTTATTTTGTACTTTGTATTTTCAGTGATGAGGTCAATCTGGTTTTCGTAAATGATTATGGAGAAGAAGGACATGTTTATAATTGCAAGGGAGATATAAAGAACAGTAATTTTAAAGCTTATCGATTTTCTGAAAGATTTAATTTTCATTTAAACTATCTTCCCCTGTTTATCATATCAATAAGATAGTTTATTTTATTTCCGGAATCCATGAAATCTTATGCCAAAAAATTAATTAATTCAGCTTAAACTTTTAATATCTGCTGTGGTTTAAAATTTATTGGAGAGGGAACAGATACGGCAGTATGAACGCTTTACTCTACCGCAAAAAGAAAGATTCCTGAAGTATACTCATGGCAGATGATGCGCCTACGGCGGCAGGGATAATTCCCATCTGCCGCCCGGGGACAAAAGAGGATCAGATATCAGTTCTTCTTAATCTTATCAGGTACAATCTCAACGCAGCCGCCGCAGCGTTCGTTAAGAGTTTCGATGTAGTGGTAAAAATCCTCACACTTTACTTCGCTCCCTTTAAGTATAAACTTAGACTTGCACCCTGAACATTCAGGAGGGAAGTAACTTGCGAAAGAAGCATGCTTCTTTTCATTATTCAGGATCTCCGGGTAATCGTCAAGGTCTCCAAGCCCCTGTTTTTTAAGAAAAGCAATACGTTTATCTGCTTCATCTTTGACTGACTGAATATTTCTCGAATCGAAATAATATCTCGGTTCAAATCCGTCAACGCACTCACCGGAACATTTTGATTTGATGTCAGTGTCACACATCTGAAGTCCCCCTTTTTTAACTTCTGCTGTCTTGCAGCCGTAAAGAGAGAAGAGGAGAAGAAATGAAACAGCAAGAACTGATATAAAATTATTTTTACTGACGGTACTCTTAATGCGCATAATTATTTACCTCTGA
>DINC01000201.1:17409-21045 GCA_002425885.1 Spirochaetia bacterium UBA5550
CTGTTCTTTTTTTTTAAAATGTAAAGACTGCCGATTATACAGAGAGATTCATGCTATATGAGACTTCACTCTATTCCCTTTAAATTCATTCTCAATAAAATCATCCTTCCTTTTCCAGAAATCATTGAGCCACTCATGGAATCTCCTGATAAAAAGTTCATCATTTACATAATCTCCGCGTATCTCATCTGTTACCGGAATTATATCAATGTTAACAACGATCTTTTTTACATTACCGCATAATAAATCCCAGAAAGTTCCAGGCCCTTCAGGGTAGTATATCGTTACATCAGCAATTTTATTCAGCAGTTCCCCCATACTGTTCATCACTAAAGAAATCCCTCCAGCTTTAGGCTTTAAAAGATTTTTATATGGAGAATTCTGAGCTTTGTGCTTCGCGGGAGTGAACCTTGTTCCTTCCATGAAATTCATTATAGACACAGGCATAGTTTTATACTTTTCACAGGCTTTACGCGTAGCCTCAATATCTTTCCCTTTAAGGTGAGGTTTTTTCTCAAGCAGTTCCTTAGGGTATCTCTTCATAAAAGGGAATTCAAGGCTCCACCATGCCGGGCCAAGCACGGGTACCCATATAAGCTCTTTTTTCAGAAAGAATTTGAGAAATGGAATTTTTTTCAGAAGCACTTTCTGGAGCACAACAATATCAACCCAGGACTGATGGTTTGAAACAACAAGATACCATTCATCCATCTTCAGCTCGCCATTACAGCGGACATCCCATTCAATTTTATGCATTAACTTCAGTCCGATATTATTACATGTAATCCAGCTGTCCGCAATCATTATGGATACCCGTGATGTAAACCTGTACCAGAATTTCAGCGGTATAATTATCCGTAACATCGAAACAGCGAGAAGCAGTGTTACCCAGAATATAGTACTGATTATGAACAGAAGTAATAAAAGATATCCTCTTATTTTACCAGGGAGAAAACTCAGCATAACAGCCTCGATCGAATTTTATTTTAACGGATTAAGATAATCCACATGCTCAATTAATTAAACAGTTTATCACCTGAAAAGTTGCAATAAAATAATGAAACTGATAATTAGTTTGCCCGGAATAATACCTGTTGTTATAATAATTGCAGATGGTGTTTCTGCAACATGTATAGTATAACAATACGTTATTATGAAGAACTGAACGATTTTCTCCCTCCTGACAGGAGAAAAAAGGAGATATCTTTTTCCTTCCAGGGACGGCGATCAATAAAAGACCTCATCGAGAGCATGGGCGTCCCCCACGTTGAGGTTGACATGATCCTCGTAAACGGGCTCTCTGTTGATTTTAATTATATTGTTGCTGACATGGACAGGATCAGCGTCTACCCTGTATTTGAGTCAATGGACATATCAGGAGTCACCAGGCTCCGCCCCTCACCTCTGCGCAATACAAAATTTGTCCTCGATGTTCATCTTCGTAAACTCGCCCGGACTATGCGGCTTTTGGGCTTTGATGTTGATTATGAAGACAGCCGTGATGATGACCTCCTCGCTGATATATCAGAAAAAGAGAACAGGATACTGCTCACATGCGACAGGCAGCTCCTTATGAGAAAAATAGTCACGCGCGGCATAATCATCCGCAGCCGCAATCCGGACCGGCAGATCATTGAAGTAATAGAGAGACTCCAGCTAAAGTCACTAATATCCCCCTTTACACGCTGTATCGAGTGCAACGGACTTTTAACGGATGTTCCTGCCGGTTCACCGGAATTTGAATCTTTAAAAAGCAGAATTCCATCCGGAGTTTTTGAATGGTGTACTGAATACCGCATCTGCGCTTCATGCGGAAGGGTCTACTGGAGCGGAAGCCACTATGATAAACTGAAAGAGAGGGTGGAAATAATATTGAGCAGGATTCAATAATAGCTCTTACCCCTTCCGGTAAGAGCACCGGTTTACTATTACATGTGAGGTTCAAATTAAAAAAACACACTCTATTAATTTCCATGTAAATAATTTTACGAATATTTTATCTGTTAAATCAAAAAATGTTTGCTCAAAGCAATACCTCTACAATTCTTGTCACGAAAAGGTAATTAAATGAATCAAAAAAACTCTCCGCACACCCTGGGCCACGAAAACATAGGGGCGCTTCTCCTTAAATATTCACTCCCCGCCATTGTGGCAATGACAGCTTCATCTCTTTATAATATAATAGACAGAATATTCATCGGTCAGGGTGTGGGCGCTCTTGCCATATCAGGACTTGCTCTTACTCTCCCCTTCATGAACCTGGGCGTGGCAATAGGAGCGCTTATCGGAGCAGGAGCCGCGACTCTTGTTTCAATCCGCTTAGGTGAAAAACGCGCTGAAGAGGCATCCTACATACTGGGCAATACTGTTATGCTTAACCTGATCCTCAGTTCGGCTTATACAGTGATTACCCTTGTATTTCTTGAAGATATACTCTACCTGTTCGGCGCAAGTGAATTGACAATGCCCTACGCAAAAGAGTTCATGCAGATAATACTGCTGGGGAACCTGTTTCTCCATTTATACATGGGACTTAACAATATTATGCGGTCATCGGGTTATCCCCACAGGGCTATGATTACAACTCTTGCGACAGTGGGTATCAACCTTGTTCTTGCCCCGATATTTATATTTGTATTTAAATGGGGTATAAGAGGAGCTGCCTTTGCAACAGTGATAGCACAGTTCGCAGGATTTATAATTACCGTCATGCACTTCATGAGCAAAAACAGTTTTCTTCACTTTATGAAAGGGCATTTTAAACTCCGCATAGATATTATACGCAGCATTTTTGCCATAGGAATGTCGCCATTTGTGATTAATGTATGCGCGTGCCTCATTATAATTATAATGAACCTTCAGCTTGTTAAGCACGGCGGCGACTATGCAGTGGGCGCCTATGGCATCATCAATTCGGTGCTGATGTTTGTCCTCATGGTGATACTCGGTTTAACCCAGGGGATGCAGCCCATCGCAGGGTACAACTTCGGCGCAGTTCAGTATGACAGAGTAAGAATAGTTTTCAGGTACACGGTTATTGCTGCGACTTATATTTCAACAGCAGGTTTTATCATGGGGGAGTTCCTTCCGCGTCAGATTTCGCTTGCCTTCACAAACAACAGCGAACTGGTTGACCTCTCTGTTACAGGAATGCGGATTGTAATGATATTCTTCCCGCTGGTCGGATTCCAGATGGTTACATCAAATTTCTTCCAGTCAATAGGGAGAGCGAAGATCTCTGTAATACTTACACTTTCAAGGCAGGTGATTTTTCTCATACCCGCGCTTCTTATTCTCCCCCCGATCTTCGGACTTGCAGGAGTGTGGTCCGCAATACCTGTTGCGGATTTCTTCTCAATAATTATCACTTTCTACATACTGAAAACCCAGGGGAGAAAGATACTGGGGATATGAATCATACTCACCAAAAAAAAAGCTGATATAATTCATATCAGCTTCCTCAAAAAATATCATGCGGCAGAGATTGTTTTATTTATATTCTCTCCGCAATATGCTCTATGCAGCCATGCTTCCTCTCTATCCCGGCAAATACACCCCGGCATCTGTCCCGGATAAATTACTCTTCAGATATCTCCCCATCGGGTGAGATTCAGTTAAAAAACAATTACAATCGAG
>DINC01000326.1:0-7720 GCA_002425885.1 Spirochaetia bacterium UBA5550
ACAATATATTTTCAATAATTATTTTCAAAGATGAATTTAAGTTAAAAATACAGTATTTCCTGTGCAGAAGCCAGTAAACATAGTATTATTGTTAAACTGTGATATCTATATGCAGGAGTTGATTTTTTATCCTTTAATTCTGCTGTTTCAGCTGAATTAAAGGATAATCTTAATAAGGATGTTCATCTCTCCCCATAAAAAAAGAGGCTGTAAATGCCTCTTTCCATTGCTTATTTTTTTCTGCTTTTAACAACCTCATAGACAATATAGATAAGGAATATAACAAAAATCAGAAGAGCTGCTATTGAGAGATCTCTGTAATACTTTTTGAGCAGTTCCTGCTGTGTGTAAAGGAAATATCCCATGGCAGCCAGTATTCCGTTCCAGATTGCTGAACCGATAAATGTGTAAAATACAAAGTCACGTAGATCCATCTGTGCCACACCTGCGGGTATTTATATAAGGTGTCTTACGCCTGGAACCAGTCTGCCTATAAATGTCGAGCTTTTGCCGTATTTTATAAAGAAATTTTCAGATTTTTCCATTGATTCGCGGTTTATAAAGAGTATATGGGCAATTTTTGTATCAACAAGTGAGTAGATGATTTTTCTCCCGAGAGTTTTGGCCAGAAAATAGTTAATCAGGGCGCCAAGGACGCATCCGATTGTTGAAAATAGAACCACAAGAAAAACATTCATTTCACCCTGGGCCGCTTTCCAGGCGGCAGGGGGTACAACAAGTTCAGATGGTACAGGGAGAAATGTACTTTCCAGAGTCATGAGGAAAACTACCATGGGGTAGTTTATATTATCCATATACAGGTTTATAAGATATTTAATGAACTCCACTTTTAAGCAGTTCCTCCCGGTTTTTATTTAAACAGTCAGTTTCAGTACTAAAGAATTAATTGCAAGAAATTTTAAGGGATGTGAGCAATTTGTAAAACAGGGGGAGGTGCTCGTACGTGCTGTTTTATTCAATTATTATCTTCTGATAAAAAGTGTTTAATAGGATTATACTCCGGAAAAAAAAGAAAGGTCCTCCTTGCGGAGAACCTTTCCTGTATCTAACCCTGCGGTTAAACCGCTGAGTAACTATATTACATAATTGAATTTGACCAGACAATTACACCTGCGAATACAACAGATACCATTGTCATAAGCTTAATCAGAATATTAAGAGCAGGGCCGGCTGTGTCCTTGAAAGGATCGCCCACTGTGTCCCCTGTAACAGCAGCTTTGTGAGAATCTGATTTTTTGCCGCCGTAGTTCCCTTTTTCGATATGCTTTTTGGCATTATCCCATGCACCACCTGCGTTGTTAAGCATACATGCAAGGGCGAAACCTGTTGTAAGACCGCCGACGAGGAGACCCATAACACCGGCAACTCCCATTACAAGACCTGTGATGATAGGTACAATAATCGCCATAAGTGACGGAACGATCATCTCTCTCTGTGCGCCTGCTGTTGATATGGAAACGCAGCTTGCATAATCAGGCTTGCCTGTGCCTTCCATAATTCCGGGGATTTCCCTGAACTGACGTCTTACTTCATCAACCATACGGCCTGCCGCACGGCCAACAGCTTTCATTGACATAGCGCAGAATACGAATGCCATAGCGCCGCCGAGGAAAAGTCCGCCGATGATGTATGGATTCATAAGTGTAAGGTCATAAGCAGCAGTGAAGTCAGCTATTTTTGCAGTTGATAACTGAACAACATTTGTTATTTCTATTGAATGTTTTGCGTTGGCAGCTGTACGCATCTGCTCTGTTACCATTTCAACAGGCTGTGTTGAGAAGAGGTAGCTTCCAACCTGAATGAGTCCGTTGCCATCAGCAAGCTTTGTGAGCCATATTCTTATCTCTTCAATGTATGAAGCGAGAAGAGCCATAGCTGTAAGAGCAGCAGAACCTATTGCAAAACCTTTACCTGTGGCAGCAGTAGTGTTGCCGAGCATATCAAGAGCATCTGTTCTTTCGCGAACAACCGGGTCAAGTTTTGCCATTTCAGCGTTTCCGCCTGCGTTATCTGCAATGGGACCGTAAGCGTCTGTAGCAAGTGTTATACCGAGAGTAGAGAGCATACCTACAGCAGCAAAACCTATACCGTAGAGTCCCTGATTCATGAGGACAAATCCGCCTGAGAAGCCGTATGCGCAGAGTATACCGATTATGATTGTAATAACAGGGATACCTACAGAGTACATACCTACACCCATACCTTCGATGATAACAGTTGCGTGTCCCATCTGTGACTGCTCTGCTATACCTTTAGTAGGCTTGTATTCATCAGATGTATAGTACTCTGTTGCCTGGCCGATAATAAGACCTGCGAGGAGTCCTGCAACAACAGCACCGAATATGCCCCATGTTATGAAGTTGATGCTTGCGAGGTAAGCTATAGCCGCAAGTATAAGAGCTGAACTCACCCATACACCCATGTTGAGGGAGAGGAGAAGATTTTTCATTGTGGCTTTCTCTTTTGTGCGTACAACGAAAATACCTACTATAGAGAAAAAGATACCGAGGCCGGCAACGATCATAGGAGCCATTATCGCGCGTAATCCGCCGAATTCAGCAGCTCCGAATTCAGCCCATGGAAGAGCTGCACCGAGACATGCTGTAGCAAGGATTGAACCGCAGTATGATTCATAAAGGTCAGCGCCCATACCTGCAACGTCACCTACGTTGTCACCAACGTTGTCAGCGATTGTGGCAGGGTTTCTCGGATCGTCTTCAGGAATTCCCGCTTCAACTTTACCTACAAGGTCAGCTCCAACGTCAGCAGCTTTTGTATAAATACCGCCGCCAACACGTGCAAAGAGCGCCTGTGTTGATGCACCCATACCGAAAGTAATCATGGTTGTTGTTATCTCCATGTACTTGTGGTGATTGTCTGTGCCAGCTGAAACGATTTTAAGGCCGAGGAAGTTTAATCCGTTAGCCATATTTTCAACTGTGAATACCATTTTATCAAGGAAAAGATACCATAGAGATATGTCAAGAAGGCCGAAACCTACAACTACAAGGCCCATAACTGCACCTGAACGGAAGGCAACTTTCAATCCCTGGTTAAGAGATACAGATGCACCCTGTGCTGTTCTGGAAGATGCGTTTGTAGCAGTCTTCATACCGAGATATCCGCAAAGCCCTGAGAAAAAACCACCTGTGAGGAAAGCAACAGGTACAAAAGGATTCTGAATACCCTTGAATGCGAGAACTGTCAGGATTACAACCAGTATAAAAAACACCAAGCCTACGACTTTGTACTGGCGGTAGAGATAAGCATAAGCTCCCTCTCTTACGTGACCTGCAATTTCAATCATTAATTCATTTCCTGGATTGGCTTTCATCATTGATTTATAGAATACGAAAGCGAAAACCAGAGCAATGAATGCACCTATTGGCGCAACATAGAACAACATTTCACTCATTGTTCGTAACTCCTTAGTTTTTTTGAATAAAGAGCATCCTCTTTATTGGTGTAAATTAATTTGACGTATTTTTAACTGACAGTTCCAGATATAAAAGACCGGTTTACGTGGAAAATAAAGCAATACTTCCATATAAAGACCAGTATTTAATATTGAGCCTGGCACTTCAGATAACGAGCTGATTAAAATTCTGATTATATCCAGTTTAAAAACGTAAAAAAATTTCTTATGATTCCAAACATTATTCAGTATAATCTTTACTAAGAGTTTTTTTGGCAGGTTGTATAAGATCGGCTTTTTTCGAAATCATATTCCCTGCTCTATTCCAATTAAATAATCTATGTTTTTTTAAGATACTAAAAGCGAATATATGCATGTGATGTCAATAAAAAAATTCTTCATCAATAAATATTGGCGCTTTTAAAGAGTGCCGGAATTATATAACTGCACCGGGTAATAAAGTTTTTTGACGCAGAAGTTACTCCGGATAGAAGGGGATTAAAGGAGTAGGTTCTCCGGCTCTGAATTTAGCGGCAGGACTTATAGTTTCCGGTACACTGTTATACTGAAATCAGCAAATGTTGTAAGCGGGGCAGGGGATTTTTCAAGGGCGTTTATTCTTCCAGGTTTTGTCCGCCAGTAGTAGGGAGTCATTTTCAGGAGATCGTTTTTAATTTGCGGCCAGATGACAGTGAATTCATATTTGAGTGAGTCTGTTTGCCGGACATCAAATCCTTTAATTTCAGGATGTTTATTGCTGTGTTCAGTTACGTTATCGTAAAGCTCCTCTGTAAGTCCCTTCAGGTGTTCGGGGCCCGGTGTGACTGAGATCAGTATTCCGTTATCTGCTGTTATTCTGCTGAATTCATCGTCATCATGGGGAGCGAAAATGTTGAGTATTATGTTAACTGATTTTTCAGGGAGAGGGATGGAGTGAACGCTTGCAACTCCCCAATGGACTTCATTTTTTCTTTTAGCGGAGAGTTTTACACCTTCCCTTGATACATCTATCCCGCAGATTGAGCACCGGCTGATAATTGCCGGAATCCGGCTTATGTGGTCAGTGTAGTATCCCTCTCCGCATCCGGCATCGAGTATTGTCACATTTTCATCTGTTTTATCAATGTGCCTGATAATTATGTCAGCGACGTTTTCCGCGAGCCTTCTGTAGTATCCGGAATTTAAAAAATTACGGCGGGCGCGGAGCATCTCCGGTGAATCACCGGGCTCTTTGCTTGCTTTCTGATTCGCAAGGAGAAGATTTACGTACCCTTCGCGTGCAATGTCGTAGGAGTGACCTTTAGAACAGAGCAGTGTTTTCTCCTGTTGATGGAGTGTTTCTTTGCATACAGGGCAGCAGAATATACTTTTATTATCCGTCATTTTTTTATATAATGGCATCCCACAGATTTTGTATCTCTCAGAGCTGCTGTAACTATCAGAAGAGAGCTGACCACCGCGTTGCGGAGTTCAATGATATCTTTGTGGAGGCTCGCGCTTTTGTAAAAACGCATGATTCTATGTGAGTAGTAGTCAAGATCAGCTTCTGCGCGCTTAAGGCCTTTTTCTGTGCGGATGATTCCTGCATAGTTCCACATGGTAAGCTGTATGGCTTTCATATCCTGATCAATGAGGAGAGGGTCGAACTCTTCGTTATATTCAGGTTTCTCCCAGTCAGGGATGCTTTTGAATCTCCCCCTGTTTATCCTGTACTTTTTCTGTGCAATATCTTCAGCAGCTGATTTCCCCCATAACAGTCCTTCAAGGAGTGATGTTGAGGCAAGACGGTTGGCTCCGTGAAGACCGGTACATGCCACTTCACCCACTGCATAAAGATTTTTCAGTGATGTTCTGCCTTTCAGATCGCTCTTAATACCTCCGCAGAAGTAGTGAGCTGCCGGTACGATGGGGATCGGTTCTTTCGTTATATCAATTCCCCCCTGGAGGCATGTTGAATATATTTTTGAGAATCTCTTTTCAAGAGGGATGTGACCTTCGTAGTAGTTCGCTATATCAAGGAGCATGTACTCCTTGCCGTCTTTTGACATTCTGTCGTAAATTCCGCGCGCTACAACATCACGTGGTGCCAGGTGGCCCATCTCTGAGTAATCGTACATGAACTCATGGCCTGAGTGATCCTTGACACGCGCCCCTTCTCCGCGGAGAGACTCTGATATCAGGAAGCGCTTTATATCTTTGTGAAAAAGTGAAGTCGGGTGAAACTGGACAAACTCCGCGTTGATGATGTCAGCGCCTGCCCGGTAAGCCATGCTCATCCCGTCACCTGTTGCTGAAACCGGATTTGTTGTGTGATAGTAGAGGTTCCCTATGCCGCCGGTCGCAAGGATAACATTGTCAGCAAAGAATGTTTCAGCTTCACCAGCCTTGTTATTAAGCGCGTAGATCCCCATAACCTCCCGTTCCTTGTAGAGCTCCTGTGTGTTGCGGGAGTGGTGATTGTTGGTTATAAGGTCAATTGCAGTATAGTCAACGAAGAACTTGACTCCGATCTTTTTGGCGTATTCTATCAGTGTTTCTTCAATTTTATCACCTGTGTGATCTTCGAAGTGCACAATTCTTCTGACGCTGTGAGCCGCCTCTTCGGTGTAGTCGATTTTCCCGTCTTCCGAAGTGCTGAAATCTATCCCCACCATGTTTACAAGAAAGTCAAAAACAAGGGGAGGGCCGTATGTTGCGAAATAATTTACAGCGTCGCTCCTGTTGTATGAACATCCGGCCTGAAGCACATCATTGCGGAGCAGAGAAGGTGAATCCCCCTCCCGCGCTGCGATAATGCCCCCCTGGGCATAGAAGGTATTTGACTCGCTGATTCTGCTGTTTTTGGTCATTACTATAACGTCAAAACCGGACTGTTTCAGGTAGATTGCACAGGTAAGCCCCGCGATTCCGGAACCCACAACAACAGCATCGTAGTAGTGTCTCATAATACCTTCACTGTTTTAATATAATAAAGCCGGACGTTTAATAAAAAATCTGAGTGCTGATAAAGTCAAATGATTTTTCCTGAATAAAGATTCAGATAATATAAGAAGATTCTTTGATGTAATTAAGTAAAAAAATCAATAGTCGCAGCATTAAAAAAATCACGCAGGTTTGATTCTTCCCTGAAATCTGATTATAGTAACATCAGCGGATGAAAAAATGATTACTGAAGAGAAAATCATGGGTGATGAGATAAATCTTATAAGTGAAATCAGGGAGGCGGAGAGAAAAGCTGAGGAGATGATCTCAGCGGCAAGGGCTGAAGGTGAGGCTGCCATAGAAAAAATTCGTGAGGAGTATAGAGAGAAGACACTTCTCGCAGAGAAAGAGTTTCAGTCCTCCAGGATTAAGACAATTGAGAATGCGGCAGCAGATGCAGGAACCGAATCTCTCCGGTTATCTGAAGAGACTGAAAGAGATATATCCCGTTTAAAGCTGGATGCTGAAAAAAGCATTCATGGTGCGTCGGATTTTCTGATACGGAAGATTCTGGAGTAGGGAACCATGGCTCTGAGCACAATGATAAAGGTGGTTGTTGCAGGGAGTTCAACTGAACTGGACACCTTTATGCTGGAGCTTCAGCATGCGGCGGTTTTTCATGTCACAGCACTTGTGAAGAAAAGTGAAACTATTCAGGAATATGTTGCCGGGGAGAACACCGGGCGGTTCAGCACATCCGGCTACAGCACTCTCTTCGAACTGAAAGAATTCCTCGACACCTTCCGGGAGAAGGAGAGTATGTGGACTAAACTATTCTCCCCGCTGAAAATAATTAAACGGGATAAATTCTACTCCGCAGTAAACTCGTTTGACGCTGATGAACTGATCCGCAGATCCGGCGCTCTCAGAAATCGAATAGAACGCCTGAATGAAGAGAAAAAAACTCTCGCCGGAATTAACAGCAGGCTTGAACTATGGAAAGATATAACTGTTCCGCTTAATGATGCCGGTGAGTCCGGTGGATCATTCACCGCTGCGGGGATTGCAGCTTCAGAAAAAATAATTCTTATATCTGAATCCTCCGGCATCGACTGCCAGATACTTAAGCAGTATGAAAAGAAGACCGCGCTTATTCTTGCCTGCCATAAATCTGACAGAGACCGTCTTGATGAACTGATGCAGACCATGAGCTTTGAAAAAATTGATGTATCTGAAATTGCCGGCTCTCCGCAGCAGACATATTACTCCGGTAAAGTAAGGCTTGAAGAAATTGACAATGAACTGGATGCAGCCCGCGCTGAGGGAGTGAAGCTTCTTGAACAGTATGACAATCTTACAATG
>DINC01000326.1:7725-8038 GCA_002425885.1 Spirochaetia bacterium UBA5550
GGAGAGCCGGGGGCGCGCTTTCAGGTACTGGGCTGCAACCTCCTACTCTTTCATTGCAGCAGGGTGGATAATGAAAGCCGATATTGAAAAGTTCAGCCGTGTCTGCGCTATGTTCACTGCTGTTGAATTTGACATTGTGGAGCCGGATAAAGATGAGAAGCCGCCGGTTGCACTTGATAACAGACCGCTCTTTGCCCCCTTTCAGCTGCTTACGAAGCTCTACAGTTATCCGGCCTACGGCTCGTATGATCCAAGCGCTGTTACTTCAATATTCTTCGCTGTATTCTTCAGTATCTGTCTCACTGATGCCGGG
>DINC01000327.1:0-6591 GCA_002425885.1 Spirochaetia bacterium UBA5550
CCTGAAGCAATCTGATTCTATGAAAATATTTTTAAATTTTAAATAAATTTATCCAGTCCTGATCAGATTACTTCGTCGTTGACACTCCTCGTAATGACAGTTCTTCAGCTTTGTGAATTAATGGCAGGAAGATATAAATAAACTTTTATTTCTTAAAGAGGTGACTGTATGATTTCATTCAGCGGATATGATGAAGTAATTGAGAGAGTCTACTCTCACAAACAGGAGCATGTTTTCAGATACTGGGACTCACTGATTGAAAGTGAAAAAAAAGCGCTCCTTGATGAACTATCAGGTATAGATTTTAATCTCCTTGATACTATATATAAACAGGGCAGTGATAATGCCCCGAAAGATTTTTACCCGGCTCCATATATCAAACTCTCCGAAGGGGGTTATGATGAAAAATTCAGAAACGCCGAAGCCGCAGGTGAAACTCATATAAAGAAGGGTAAAGTTGCCGCTTTTCTTGTTGCAGGGGGGCAGGGCTCAAGGCTCGGGTTTGACGGGCCTAAAGGGAAGTTCCCAGTGGGGCCTGTTTCAGGTAAAACACTCTTCCATTTTCATGCGGAGAAGATCCGCGCCTCTGAAAAAAAATATGGAGTGAAGATACCATTTCTCATCATGACTTCAAGGGACAACCATGAGGAGACAGAGGCCTTCTTCCGTGATGAGCACTTCTTCGGGCTCTCACCTGAGAATGTTCATATTTTTCCGCAGAACATGATCCCGTCTATTGATCTTGAGGGGAGGCTTATCCTCTCAGACAAAAATACTCTATTCATGAATCCCGACGGGCACGGAGGAAGCCTGACAGCTCTGCGCACATCGGGTGCTCTCAAACTTCTTCAGAAACAGGGGATCGAGACTCTCTCATACTTTCAGGTGGACAACCCGCTGGTGAAGATTATTGATCCTCTGTTTATCGGATTCCATGTGATGGAGAGAGCTGAAATTTCAAGCAAAGCTCTGATGAAAGCGTATCACGAGGAGAAGACAGGTATCTTCGTTGAGTTCGAAGGGGGTAAACTGGGGATAGTTGAATACTCCGATATGCCGGAAGAGAAGATCTTCGCGAAAGATGAAAACGGAGGGATACTTTATTCTGCCGCTAACCCTGCAATTCACCTCTTCAGTATAAATTTTATTGCATCAGTAACAGGTACCGGTTCTGTGAACCTCCCTTTTCATGTGGCGAAGAAAAAAATCAGCGCCTTTGTCGACGGCGGGCAGAGTGAGATTACCGGCTTCAAATTTGAAAAATTTGTGTTTGACGCGCTCCCCATTGCTGAAAAAAATATAATTCTGGAGACAAGGAGAGAGGAGGAGTTCGCTCCTGTTAAAAACGCGTCAGGTGCTGATTCGCTTCAGACAGCTCAGGGACTGATGAACTCGCTCTATCGCAAGTGGCTGACTGAGCGCGCTGTAAAAATTCCTGACCGCGTAAAAGTCATTGAATTATCTCCGCTTTTCGCTTTATCAGAGAGGGATATCCCGGAAGGGACAATTATACCTGATAAAGAGATGGTTCTCCTGAAATAAAGATATTCCGGAGCTTCGATGTCACTTACTATAATTCTCGGTATAGCAGTGGGCCTCTCCATGGATGCATTCGCTGTCTCTATCTCTTACGGCTGCTCCGCATCAAAGGTCCCGTTGAAGCACACTTCCATGATCGCTTTTGCATTCGGCGGATTCCAGGCTTTCATGCCTCTGCTGGGCTGGTACGGCGGGACATTCTTTGCGGATTACATTAAAAACTATGATCACTGGATTGCTTTTACTCTCCTGACTTATGTTGGAGCAAAAATGATTATCGAAGGGATTAAGGGGATGAAGGAGAAGGAAGATTCCTGTTCCACTGAAGATTTTATCATGGACTACAGGAAGCTTTTTATCCTTGCAGTGGCAACAAGCATAGATGCCCTTGCTGTGGGGCTTTCTCTTTCGCTGCTGGGTGTGGAGATATTCTATCCCTCAGCGGTTATAGGGCTCACAACATTCGCCTTCAGTTTTGCCGGGGTGAGGATGGGGTGCAGACTGAAGGCCCTTTTCGGTAAGAGGGTTGAGATTGCGGGGGGGATTATTCTTCTTATTATTGGAACTAAAATTTTATCAGAGCATATTTTTTAGTACTTCGGATACCGGAAAACCGGCAGCGTCCCTGTTATGCGATCGATACTTTTAATTTTTCCTTTAAAAGGCACACGGCTTTCTTTTTTTACTTCATCTCTCCTGATATTGAGATGGGCAGGATAGAGATAGCTGAATTCCATATCTGCAAGTTTTGTCGCTGATTCAACCTGTTTTTCCCTGTCATAAAATACCGGTACAATCCCCACAGTATTTCTACCGAACAGTGAAAGCCCGCACCCGGAGAAGAGTGACATACTCCTCCTGTATAAATAGGATGTATGCCCCGGCGTATGACCAGGGGTGTGAACAAATTCAACATCGTAAGCATCAAGAGGATTCTTTCCGCTTTCAGGATCAAAATCTGCAAGACTGAATAATCCCTTACGCGGCAGTTTACCCGGGCCGTGGGGCATCTTCATCCTGAGCGCAGGGTGCATTGTCAGCAGCTTAATTTTCTGTGATAAAAGAATCGCTGCATCCGCTTTATGGATGAAAACTTTAACAGGCTTATCCGGAGTTCCTGCCATAGAGACAACTTCTGCCAGGCTACCGGTGTGATCTTTGTGCCAGTGAGTAAAGGCAATCCCCGTAATATCTGTCATGGAACGCCCCATTAACTCAACAGCATGATTAATCATACTTCCGCTGCCGGGGCCACATGTATCTATCAGCAATATTTCATTATTTTTTTCAGAGCAGAGAATGTATGAATAAGTATTAAAAAAGGAGAAGCCGCCAAGCCATATGCCGCGCACCGCGTAAATATTATCCTGAAGTTTGATCACTCTTTTATCATAACTCATACTGTGCCTCCGGATAAAAGCTATATCCGCCAATTCATCTGTCAAGAAATTTGAAGGCCTCTATGCCGGTATTTATTATGGCCTCCAGATAGTAAAAGAGTAGAAAAATAAAATACATACCGTGTAATGGCAGCATCAAAATATAGAGCGTGGAAAAAATATGAGACTCCCTATAACCATTCTGCCGGGTGATTATACCATAGTAAAACTCCCTTCCGGATCTGAAACTCCTGACTGGGTTGACCGCACACGATTCTACAGCATAACAGATACAGGTGAAGAGTATTCTGTTATCTGTGCAGGTGAAGGTCTGCCGGAGGAATATCCGCATGAATGCAGCATGAAAATATTCAAAGTGGATAAAAAACTTGAGTTCAGCGAAACTGGTGTTATAAGCTCAATAGCAGCTCCGCTTGCGGAGAAGAAGATACCGATCTTTACACTTTCAACTTTTGATACTGATTATATTCTTATTAAGATGGAACATGCTTATGAAGCGGCTGATGTGCTTAAAGATTTCCATGATGTCGATTATTACAGCTGGTGATTAATAGCAGTTTCAGGATAGGGCCTTTTTAATGCAGGCCGCAAGTTCATTTATCTTAAAGGGCTTCTGGATGAAGTTTACCCCTTCATCCAGAACACCGTGGTGAGCAATTATATCCGCAGTATAACCGGACATGTAGATACTCTTAACTTCAGGGAGCACTGACCTGATCTTTAAGGCAAGGTCCTTCCCGTTCATCCCCGGCATTATAACATCAGTAATCAGAAGCTTTATTCCACTTCCACCCTCAACCATCCGGATTGCTTCTGCCGGAGTCGGCACTGCAACAACTGAGTAACCAAGTTCTTCAAGCATTGTCCGGCTCATTTCGAGGAGCATAGGTTCGTCTT
Organism: Spirochaetia bacterium UBA5550; assembly: GCA_002425885.1. Lineage (GTDB taxonomy): Bacteria > Spirochaetota > UBA4802 > UBA4802 > UBA5550 > UBA5550. The sequence continues at coordinate 3,837 of DINC01000327.1, forward strand.
CAACAAGGAGTATTGTTTCATTGCTCCCCTCATCCCTGCTGTCATTATCCGGTGTTTCATCTTTTATTATGTTCCCACGATTCCGTGGAAAACATATCCTGAACAGGGTACCTTTTCCAGGATTGCTTTCCACAGAGACATGGCCGCTGTTCTGCCTTATGATGCCGTAAACCATTGCAAGCCCGAGCCCTGTCCCTTTACCCGTGCCCTTGGTTGTGAAAAATGGTTCAAAAATATGTTCATAAACCTCCCTTGAAAAACCGCAGCCTGTATCTCTGACATTGAGCAACACATAATCACCCGGAATCCCCTCAGTATAAGAATTACTCTGTTCATCATCAACAGTAATATTCAAAGTCTCTATGAATATTTTCCCTTCACCGTTGATGGCATCCCTTGCGTTAACACTGAGATTCGCAAGTATCTGGTTGATCTGTGAAGGATCAATACGCACCGGCCATAAAGCCTCACCAGGATGCCATTCAAGTTCAATCTCTTCACCAATTAATCTTCTCAGCATGGAGATCATCCCTGAAATCGCTTCATTCAGATCAATTACTCTCGGTGCCACTGTCTGCTTCCGCGCGAAAGCAAGAAGCTGACTCGTAAGTTCCGCTGATCTCCTCGCAGCTTTTTCAATTTCAACAAGACGCTTATAAACCGGACTGGAGTTGTCACATCTCATCAGTGCAAGTTCAGACTGACCTATAATCACTCCAAGCATATTATTAAAATCATGAGCAATTCCGCCTGCAAGTCTGCCCACTGATTCCATCTTCTGAGACTGACTAAGCTGCTCCTGAAGTTTTTCCCTTTCAGACTCTGAATGCTTCTTCTCCGTAATATCGGTATGTATCCCTACAATAGCTGTAATAACACCGCGCGTGTTGCGATTGGCATAAGCCCGCAGGTCTATTTCAAGTATTTCACGGTTCTTCGAATACATCTTAACTTCGCCTGCCCATTGACCGCCGGACATGATTGTTTTAAATACTTCTTCCCCTGTTGCTCTATCAACATAGACTGTATCAACCGGTTTTGAAACGATATCTCCGAAAAGATCAGTAAAGGCCCTGTTCTGATAATAATGCGCCCCCTGAGGTGTAGATATTCCAATTGCGTCAGTAGAATTTTCAACAGTCTCGCTGAAAATAATTAACGCGTCTTCAGCTTCCCTGCGGTCTGTGACATCGGTATGCGTTCCAATCATCCGCAGAACTTTACCATTACTGTCGCGCGCCACTATTCTTCCGCGCCCCCTGATCCACATCCATGTGCCGTTTTTTCTCCTGAATCTGAATTCAATATCAAACACCGCAGTTCGCCCTCTGACATGATTATCAATGGCATTCATGGACCGTTCAATGTCTTCAGGATGCACCCGCGCAGCCCATTCAGAAAAGTCTTGAGGAAATTCATCAGGTTCATATCCTGCAAGTGTATAATAACGCTTATCAAAGAAAACAGTGTTGTCTTCCATATTCCAGTCCCACAATCCGTCATTAACTGCAGTCATGGCAAGATTAAAGCGCTCTTCGCTCTTGCGTAAAGCCTCTTCACTTTCTCTCTGTGCAGTTTCCTCTCTCTCTCTTATTTTAATATCCCTTGATACCAGTGCAAAAAGGATAATCATAAATCCCGAGAGACTCCAGACGAACAATGATCGCCGCGCTGCTGCGAAGTAATAATCAACTTTTTTTATACGGTGGAGCATATTCAGCTCCCCTCCGCCGATCTCACTCCTGATCCAGAAAAATCCATCATCTCCGCTAAACCATGACCCGGGGATAGGGATCAGCGGATAAGTTTCATCTTTTGAAAAATCACCAATCCGCGCAACAATCCTGCCATTCTCATCAGCAAGGATTGTCTCTCCCGGAATATATCCGATCATGGAAAGGTTCCTGAGGAGATCTATACCAAGATCAAGTGACATTACACCGATAAACTTTGCATTCACCTGCACAGGTGATGAAATTGTTATCATAAGCCCTTTACCTACACTGTCTTCGTACAGGTCGGATATAATCTGTTTCATACCGGGATTATTTTCCGGAACAGCCTGACTCCAGAAGGGCCTATTATACTCCGGAAGGGAAAACCGGTAATCGCTGATCCTTAACTTAGGGGCAAGATAGAGAAATTTTTCAGCAGAGGTGTAGTATATCCATACAACATTTTTATTAAAAGCAAGGATCGATTTGATCTGCGAATCAATGGAAACAGCAGCACTTAATTCGTTTTTAACAGAAGCGGGGAGAGGGAAAAAACCGATACCTGTGCATGTACCGGCAAGGCTTTCTACACCTTTATCCTCCGCATATCCGGAGAGACCCCAGACTCCATGTTCCCTGTAATATCTGGCGCCGGAGGTTTCCGGCGCGGTTCCACTCCCGTAATTTTTTGCAATAGTTCTGCTCATCCCGTCAACCTGCTGCTGAACCATTGAAATATATGTACTTACAAACTGGACCCTCCCGGAAAAAGTCCCTTCTATAGATCTTCTGATATCTTTCATTGCAAAAAAATAATATCCCGCAGCAACCGCTACAGATGCAGCAGCAAGAATTCTAAGGAAAAACAAGATGTGTGTTTTAATTTTCAAAAGTCCCTTTCTTTCACTGTATTATTATTTTTAAGTTAATAATAATTTAAGGAGGGGGCAATAATTTTCACGGATTTAGAGGTACTGAAATTAATCCGGAATTTATAGCAAATAACGAATGGATTAGGCCATTGTCATTTCGAACGCATG
>DINC01000327.1:6676-7580 GCA_002425885.1 Spirochaetia bacterium UBA5550
ATTCAATCGTTAACAGCTATAAATAAAAAAGGCCCGGCAGATACCGGGCCCTCATTATCATGAATCTTTACAGATTGTTATTTCGATATAAACTGGGCTGCATAATTAGCCTGCTGCTGCACAAGGTTCCTGAACTCATTGGGATCTGTTGTATCAATATCCCTCGAAAGAACTATCTCCCCAAGTTTTACATCCACAACATGAATAATGACATGATAGGTATCCTTAATTTTAGACACTTCTCCATAGATGAGGAAATCAGCATTCAGAAATTTTCCGACTTCCTTTACTGTAGTTGAATCAGCAAGGCCCGAAGTCTGAAATTCAAGTTCTTTTATCGCTTTCTGAATTCTCTCCCTCTCTACAACCTTTATATTTACAGTCTTTGTAAGTGATGTCATCATCATTGATGCCAGGGGATCACCATATTTTTCACCCTCGACCGTATCCTTGAACTGGAACACTGCGCAAACAACATTTTTCCCTGAAAGACTCACAGGGAGATTACCCTGCTTTGTATATGATGCAAACTGCGCGTCCATATCCTTTGTAAAATCATTTAAAAGCAGTTTTAAAAGATCTGCAAAACCATCTGCGGTTTTAAAACTCTCATCATTTCCATACTGAATATATTTATTCTTATAAATCAGTTTTTTATCAGGAAGCTGTTTCATATTTATGCACAGCGAAAGTCCCGGTTTATCATTCTGCTCCACGTCAGAAAAATTCAGATCAATGACCACATCATAACCGGGTATGGTTTTAGTGCCCACTTCTTTGAAAAGCTTAAGTGAGTCAAGCTCAGCCTTACATATATCAAGGATATCATCCTTTAAAACAACTTTTTTAGATTTATATGAACCGGTTAATGCAACACTTGTGGGGTACTTGTTTTTCAGATGTG
>DINC01000034.1 GCA_002425885.1 Spirochaetia bacterium UBA5550
AATTTAATAAAAAATAAAATATAATCTGTTATTTTTTAAACAGAGAGAATCTTTTTTTATTATATTTAATTAAATTCTTAAATAGGTGACAACTATGAAAACAATCAAATTCAGATCAGCCATATATATCATGACACTCTCCATTCTGCTCTCTGTGACACCGGAAGTTCATTCTGCAGAAATTGACGGAGTATACTTTAATGATGAATACTCCGCAGGGGGCAAAAAACTTAGCTTACGGGGTTACGCCATTCTCAATTATATGCTTGTTATAAAGGCTTATGCAGGGGCCCTGTACATGGAAAACGGCACCCCCTCCTCCTCTGTTCTTGGAGAGACCCCCAGAATTCTGGAACTTTACTACTTCCACAAAATCAGCGCTGAGGATTTCAGAGAATCAACCATAGAGATGATTAAGCGCAACACAACAGGGACTGAATTCGGTATTATCAGTGAAAGGCTCAACAGATTCAACAGCTTCTACAGGGGTGTAAAGCCGGGTGACAGGTACAAAGCAGAGTACATACCCGGCAGAGGCACAACACTTTATCTTAATGGGACACCCCTTGGTACAATACAGGGGAACGATTTTTCAAAGGCATTCTTCTCTATATGGATTGGGAGAGACCCCATAGATAAAAAATTCAGGGATAAACTCCTGGGGAGAGGATAATGACCGGCAGGCTCCCCCTTTTCACAAAAATAACCTATGCCGCCCCCGCCTTCACCCTTGCTGTAATAGGAATACCTGTATATGTTTACATCCCGAAATTCTACACAGACACTCTGGGTGTCCCTGTTGCGGCAGCAGGTATAATACTCCTTGTTATACGGCTCTTTGACGCATTCACTGATCCTCTAATCGGGGTGATTTCAGACAGGGCTGTGACACGTTTCGGGCGCAGAAGGCCCATGATCCTCACAGGGGCAATACTTGTCTCTGCATCAATTCTTTTTCTTTTTAATCCGCCGGAACTTTCTGTAACACAGGCAACAGCATGGTTTGCCCTGTGGATATTCCTGCTCTTTCTCTCATGGACAATCGTTACTGTACCTTACGAATCACTGGGCCCGGAACTCACTTTCGATTACAACGAACGGACATCACTCTTTGCGATGCGCGACGGATTTCTGCTGCTTGGGATATTTGCAGCAGCGGCATCTCCTGCTCTGATTAAAAATATATTCAGCGGAACCATCGCCTCAGGTGGTGAAGGTGAAGTATTCTTCATAATGTCCCTCGTCTACTCACCTCTTATTGCAGCAAGCGCTATATGGTGCGTTATTTTTCTGAAGGAGAGGATATCCGCGCCTGAAACTACAGGTATATTCCAGGGATTCCGTTATGTGCGGATGAATCGCCCGTTCATGATACTACTGGTGTCATACACAATAAGCGCAATAGGGAATAACCTCCCTGCAACACTGATATTATATTATGTGGAATATGTCCTCCGCTCTGACATGGCGGATCTCTTTCTTCTAATCTATTTCATCACAGGGATAATATTCCTTCCGCTCTGGATAAAGATATCCGGGAAGTTCGGGAAGAAACAGGCCTGGTTAGCCGCAATGGCTATAAATACAGGGGCCTTCTCCGGTGTATTTTTTCTCGGTGCGGGGGATGAGATGATGTACGGGGTGCTGGTGTTCCTGTCCGGTATCGGATTCGGTGCGACCCTTGCGATTCCGTCATCTATTCAGGCTGATGTTATAGACTATGATGAGCTTATGACAGGGGAGCGGAGAGAGGGGCAGTACATCGGTATATGGTCACTTGCCAAGAAGATTGCTGCTGCGGCAGGTGTGGGGGTTGGACTTTCACTTCTCGGCGCTGCGGGATATAAGCCGAACATTGAGCAGCCTGAAAGCGTGGTGTTCACCCTGCGGCTTCTTTACGCACTTGTGCCATGCCTCTGCAATGCAGCAGCAATTCTTATCGCAATAAGATATCCCATAACAGAAAACGTGCATAGTGAGATAAAACTTGCCATTAAGAAAAGGAGATCCGGCGAACCCGCTGAAGATCCGGTTACAGGCGCAAAAATTTATTAAAATTAAAAGAAGGTAAAACATGAGGATAAATATTTTTAAAATCAGAAAAGCTTTTTTTAATAATTCACGGAAATCCGTAATGGCCTTAGCTTTAATAATGTTAATACTGCATGGCGGCTGTTCATCTGTATCAATTGATGATTACAAAGATGAAAAACCGCAACTGATTCTGGAGGATTATCTTAACGGGACATTTGACGCATACGGCATATTCATAAACAGAAGCGGCCAGGTAACAAGAAGAATGCACGTTGTCATGAAGGCATCATGGACAGGTGATACAGGGGTCCTTGACGAGGACTTTATATGGAGTGATGGTGAAAAACAGAAAAGAATCTGGCATCTTAAAAAAATCTCACCTTCCACATATGAAGGTCGAGCTGATGACGTTGTTGGTGTTGCCGCAGGAGAAGTTGCAGGAAATGCTTTCCACTGGGAGTACACCCTTGCAGTTAATGTGAACGGGTCTACATACAATTTTGCTTTTGATGACTGGATGTACCTGATGAATGACCGGATACTTATCAACAGGGCAAAGATGTCAAAATTCGGTTTTAATGTTGGTGAAATTAATATTGTTTTCATCAAAAGAAAATAATGTTATTGAATTACAAAACATCAAGAGATTACCTGAGAAGGTGTGATTATGAATAACATTATANNGCTTATAAATCTTGGTGCTGTAGCTATCCTTGAAATTGCCGGATGGCTTATAAGCCTTAAAAGAAAAAATGTAACAATAGCGGACTCGCTCTGGGGCCTTGGATTTATAATTATCGCATGGCTTACATTTTTCCAGAGTGACGGATTTTTATGGAGAAAGATTATTATAACTGCAGCAGTTACTGTATGGGGTCTCCGCCTCTCTTACCATATAACAAAGCCCGGTCTCGGCAAACCTGAAGACCCGCGTTATACGCAGTGGCGCAAAGAATACGGCAGCAGGTTCCCCCTTGTGAGTCTATTCAGAGTTTTTCTTGTGCAGGCTCTCTTTATGTGGCTCATCGCGATGTCCCTTCAGGTGGCTCAGTCAGCAGATATGCCTGATTACATAACAATAACTGACATTGCAGGTGCAGCAATATGGCTCACAGGATTTATCATTGAATCATCCGCAGACAGGCAGCTGTCACGGTTCATAAAAGATCCGGCAAACAGGGGGCGTGTGATGAGGTATAAACTCTGGAAGTACAGCAGGCACCCGAACTATTTCGGCGAAGCTACAATGTGGTGGGGGATATACATCATATCATGCTCAGTGCAGTACGGCCTATTCACAGTTTTCAGCCCGGCGCTTATAACTTATACCCTGCTGAAGATTACAGGTGTTTCACTCATGGAGGAGACCATGTTCAAGGATAACCCGGAGTACGCCGAGTATAAAAGAACAACAAGTTCCTTTATACCCTGGATACCGGGGAGTAAATAATAACTAAATCTCCATCCTCTCAATTCTCCAGAGCGCACCTGCAATAAAAAGCAGTGACCATACTGCTGTCATCACAATGGGGATCATCATCTTCGCACTCCACGCAAGGCTCACTGAAAAAGAGAAGGCAATCTTCGACAGCTTCCACGGCATAATATAATATGATTCGGCATAAAGCATAGGTATAAGATTCCCCGCAAGGAAAAAGAGAAATGCAATACCAAGCACTGCTCCCCTTGTGCTTACAACAGTGCCGAGAAAAATAACAAAGGTAATGTAGAAAAGGCAGATAAGCCAGATTACTCCAAGCCCTTTAAGAAATGGTATAAGGTCAATCTCCCCGTGGAATAACCCGGCAACGCCGAACAGAAGGAACCCCTGAAGCAGAACCATAATCAATGTTATCCCCATGAGGCTCGCTCCCAGCTTGGATAACACAAAAGCTTTACGCGACAGCGGCTTTGAAAGCACCCATTCAGCTGTACCTGACTCCTTCTCGCTTATAATGAGGTCGTGCGTAAGAATAATAACACCAATGACATAGGTGAAACCGCATACATTAAAAAAAAGCTGCAATGCAGCTGCACCTGTGCCCATGGTATCATATATATCGGGCTTTGCAGCAACCGGCAGTGTGGTGAAAACATAAAGCACAAAAGCAACGCTACCTGTGACAACTGAAGTCCAGAGGATTGCCTGCACAATCCACTTCCGAGTGCCCCACCAGGCGCTGTTCTCCTTAAGAAACATATTCCACAGACCCCGCGTCCACTCCCTTCTCTCTTCTCTGCTTTTATCAGCCATTGCAGTGACCCTCCACTACTCTCATAAATACATCCTCAAGCTCATCCCTCCTGCGGGTAAACTCTTTCACCACAATATTATCATCACCAAGGATCATGCGGAGAAGATTTTTTTCAGCAGAAATTTCATCTGTGGCAGTGAGGCTCCACCTTGTGCAGCCGCCGTTTGTTACAGCTCTCACGCATGAGACCCAGGGCTGGGCTGACACACGGGACTCCAGTGCTTCACTCTCCCCCTGCATTACTATGTCGTAAATAACACTGTGGCTTGCAGTAAGAAGCTCTTCAACAGGAGCAAGAGCCACCAGTTCACCACGATTGAGAATCCCCACATTGTCGCTGACCCGCTCAACATCATCAAGAATGTGAGTTGAATAAAAGATCGTGGTTTTACCTTTCAGCGCCCGCATAACATCCAGAACATCGCGCCTCCCCATGGGATCGAGAGAGGCTGCGGGCTCATCAAGTATCAGGAGTTCCGGAGAATTCACCTGCGCCTGGGCAATGCCGAGCCTCTGAAGCTCACCACCTGAAAAACCTTTCACGGAGCGGTCAGCTTTATCATTAAGCCCCACGAGCATCAGCACTTCGTCAATCCTTCTGTCAATGATGCTGTCTTTTCTGTTGTAAAAAAAACCTGCGGTAAAGCGAAGGATTTCACGCGCGGTCATATAGCAGTAGTATTTAGGGTTTTGAGGAAGATACCCTATCCTCCTCCTGATGGCAGAACTGTCATTAACAATATCAAGGCCGAAAATGCTCCCTGTACCGGATGCCGGTTTAATAAGTCCCAGAAGAAGTTTAATCGTTGTGCTCTTCCCTGCGCCATTGGGGCCGAGAAAACCGAAAATAGAATTGCGCGGAACTTTAAGATCAAGAGACCTCAGGGCCTCAACACCTCTATATGTTTTTGTCAGATTTTGAGTGGAAATTACAAAATCATCTTTATCTGTCATATCACCCTCCGATGATACACAGATTTCACTCCAGCCGTGTGAGAGAATACCATTGAACAGCGCAATGTCAAGATTAAATCGAACGAATGCTCATTTTTTTATTGTAAAATAATGCTTACCCGTTAAATAATGAGCAGAAATAAACAGATTAATAAAGCTTTACCGGGGGAAATCATGAGTAAAAAAGAGAGAGAATATTCAGCGGAAATTTCAGATAAGGTCATAGGGATGCTTACCATGTTCAAGGGGAAAGACCTTGCAGAGTTCCCCATACCATGCCTTACAAAATGGTTAGGCGGAACTATAATTGAAGCCTCACGGGGAATGATCGAAGTTGAAATACAGGCAAACAGGAATATGACCAATCCTGCCGGATTCCTGCATGGAGGAATACAGTGCGCCATGATTGATGATGCAATGGGATGGGCATGCGCCACACTTGGTTATGAGCACCAGTTCCTTTCAACAAACCTTAACGTTGACTACTTAGGAACAGCGCGGGCTGATGACGTTGTGAGAATAAAGGCTTATATTTTCCGCGAAGGGAGCACGCTTCTTCACGCAGTGGCGGAGATAAGAAAAAATGATGTTATAATTGCCAAAGCACAGTCCAATGTTTATATCAGCGGGAAACCTGTTGATTATAAGAATATTGCAGGTAGTTTCGGGAGGATGTGAAGAACAGATAACGCTGTTCTTCGTGCCGATGCGGCATATATGCACCGGCACACACAGGATTATATGACTTCCCGAATCTCTATATCTGCCTGATTAAACTGCCGTACACAGTCTTTGCACATTTTATTCCCGTATCTGTCGATTATTGCCTTTACCCGGTTTTCATCAACACAAAGTCCTATATTAACAGCTGTTACATCATATTCCATCTGCTGACAGATAGAAGAGCCCTTAAGTTTGCACTTATTCCCATTTTTTGATGAAAGAAAAATATGGTAGCGCCCTGTTTTCTCATTCATTTCAACCGAATATAGCTGATCACTCATATTCACTCCCGTAATATTTTATAATACAAGCATTATGCAGATATGAATTGATGCAATGAATAAATAAAAAAAAGCGGTTTATTGCGGTATTACAGCCGGCGTTTCACCTTCGAACTGCGTAAAGTTCACAAAATCATTGACAGATGGCATTTAAACCAATAAATTAGAGTATAAGCTGTAATATAACTCCCTGTTTTAAATAACTTTTGCAGGATTATTAATATGCCTGATAGCCGGATAGAAAAGATCGAAACACAGGACGAACTGGATAATATTAATGAGCTTGTCCCGCTCAGGTACAGGGAACGCCTTAACAGGCAGCCGGTGAAGATACGGAACAATGCCAAATACTATCCCGACGGCACAATCTTTGAACCATATATATATGTGGTTGGCCTTGGAGAAAGGCATTTCAGAATCTTTGATAAAGAGATTCAGAAGATTACTGAAGAATTCCCCTGGATGCAGAAAAAATTCATCCGTTTTATAATGAATGAGCTTATAAGCAACACACAATTCTCCATGCTGCGCCAGATAGTGCAGAATGTTGATGAAAACAAAAAGTCTGCGGGTTATTTCAATATAATATTATATCCATGCGGCCAGTTCTTTTCAGCGGCCATAGAGGAGTTCGGTGACTTTTTTGATTACTTCAAATATCTGGACACCCTATCGGACCTCGATTACAATAACCCGGAACACTACGACTCAATCGATGAAACCGTTCTGACCGAAAGGGATCTGCTGAATGACAATCAGGTGAAACTTATTCTCGATCATGACAGCAACCTTAAACTTGCCGACAGTTCAAACAGGATTGGGCTCAATGTAATTGAAAAAGCAACTGACCAGGACTTCTACATTACCTCCTTTTATAAAAACGGAAAGTATATGTGGAAGAGGATCTATTTCAGGATAGAGAACAACTAACTTAAGCCAGACCTAAAGCCATGTTATTTATTTAAGACTTCGGCGTATAATATCATTATACTGATAATGTAAGGCGTACATATTTCAGATAATAACTGCCGGAGTATTGTATGAAGAGAGACGTAAATAATATTCCTGTATTATTTAAGGAGCTGCTCATACAGACCCCCATCAATCATTTTATAGGCACCCTGTTTTTAAGAATCCTAAACCGTCTTGAAGTCACAGGACGTGAGCATCTGACAAATCTCCCCCGCAGCAATGTTCTCTTTGTATCGAACCACCAGACTTTCTACATGGAGGGTATTGCACTGATGACAGAGTTCAACAGGGTAAAACAGCCCTTTCTCCACTGGTTCTGGAAAGCAGCAACCGGGCGCTGCTACTATATAGTTGCAGTTGAAACAGCGCAGATAAAAGGGTGGATGAACCGCTTAATCGAATGGGCAGGCGCTGTCACAGTCACAAGGACATGGCGAAGAGGTGACCGGAGCCTTCAGCGCGGCGAGGTAACAATGGAAAATGTAAAGAGAGACCAGGCGAAAATTGTGAGAGCAATAAAAGACGGCTGGGTTATAACTTTTCCCCAGGGGACAATTACGCCATTTTTAAAGGGGAGAAAAGGGACAGCTTACATCATCAAAGAAGCCCGGTGCATTGTTGTGCCTGTTGTTATTGACGGTTTTTCAAAGGCTTTTAAAGAGAACAAGCTGTGCAGTCCGCTGAAGCTACCAGTAGTGAACGGGCATTCCCGTTCACTGCTTACCATGAGGTTCAAGGCGCCGATGGATATAAATTTTGATGATCCGGCAGATGTGATTATTGATCAGATCATGGATGCCATTGAGCAGTCGGAGAGGTTCAGACCGGAGGGGTGATAACTTCCTCAAATAATATAATAAAGAAATTTAAGCAGCGGGAGAGATGATCTGACCATTACGGCGGGCAATTTCAATCAGAGCATTACCGTCATCATTATTATACTGTAATTTACCAACAGGGATTGGCTCAATACGGCTGTCTGTTGCGGCAGCTATCCGCCAGAGAAGGTTTACATGTTCTCTTCTGATTTCAGAATCAAATATGGATGAAACAATAAGAATATCTATATCACTCCATTCATCATGGTTACCGGTTACTTGTGAACCGTAAAGTACTGCAAAACAATCTTCAAATCCTGCATCTTGCAGCTTACCTAAATATTTTTTTACCGCGATTATAACTGCTTCATCAGCCATATATAAACCTCTTCAGCACGTTTAAGATAATCAATTGCTTCATTCTGAGAAACCGGGATAATATTTGAATCAGGATATCTGCCTTCGATGTTGAACGCATTTAATTCAGCAAGTATATCTATAAAATTCTGCTCAAGTTTAAGAGAAGCCACCTCAGATAACCTTATAAGATTATGAATTCGTGGTGCAATATCATTTATGTTTTTGCAGATATGAGATTTTATTATTTTTTCAAGAGCCAGGTGAACAAAAAATAAACCATGACGTGACCTTTTATTCGAAATAAGTTAACGTGCAACTTCAAAATCCTCAGAAGCGCCTTCTTTCCAATATATTATCTGCTTGTTTATATCGATCATTAGTTAATAATTATTACCTCTTTGATGAAATGTCAATCATAAATAATATTGCTCATATCAATACCTGATGTTTTCATCCACACGCCCGCGTGGGGCGTGACGATTATTTATTTTACAATTTCTGTTCACCACGCAATCTTATAACAGTATCACTGGCCAATTCCCCTTTGGATATGCCGCGACTGCTTA